>NZ_UEXF01000034.1:0-29561 GCF_900127505.1 thiotrophic endosymbiont of Bathymodiolus puteoserpentis (Logatchev)
ATAAGACCTGCTATTAACAAAATAAAAACAATGGAAATTAAAGATTTTTGTTGTGTTTGGGTCATTTATTAATGTTGTGTGTGAAACATAAGATTTGTGTAGTATAACTTATAATTATTTGACTTGCAACAAATTAGAAAAAAAGTTAAATCTAGAATAAAAAACAACACTAACTTGACAGTAAACGCTATGCGTAAAGATTGCGCTCTATAGGGGAATTTGATTAAGCTCAAAAATTGGCAAAAGCATTGCCGCAACAATAAAGAGTACAATGCAACCCATAATTGCTATCATTATCGGTTCAAAAGCATTAACCAGTTTTGTGGTGTAGTGGTCAATTTCACTTTCTTGATTTTGTGCAACTTTATTTAGCATTTTTGCTAACTGTCCACTACTCTCGCCACTGGCAAGCATATAAAGTGTTATTGGCGGTAAGGCTTGATATTGTTTAAACGCTAAAAACAACGATGATCCTTCACGCACTTTTTCTCTGGCTTTTAAAATGGCTTGGCGCATTGGCAAGAAATTAAGCGCCATTGCTGAATTAGTAAGTGCGGTAATCACAGGTGCGCCACTTTCATACAATAATGCAAAAGTGCGTGCAAAGCGTATGGCATTGGTTGTGATTAATATTTTTCCAATCACAGGCATTTTGACCAATATGCTTTGTACTTTTACTTTAATACTTTGCTTTTTAAGTAAGAATCGACTGCCAAATATTAATACCAATAAAGTAATTAAGATTGTAAAAGAGTGCTTGGTTAAAAATTCATTGAGCTGAATGACAAAAACAGTAATCTCTGGTAATTGTTGACCAGAATCCTGAAAAACTGCTGCAATTTCTGGCACGACAAAAATCAAAAGCAAATAAACCACAGACATTGCAACAATAGAAACAACAACTGGATAAATCATAGCAGCAGAGACTTTTGCCCTGAAATGCTGTTGTTTCTCAATATCTATTGCTAACGCCTCTAACACACCACCTAAATTTGCACTTGCCTCGCCCAGTTCAACAGTTGCAATATAGTAATCTGGAAATTGCCCATAATTTGAACCCAATGATTTTGCCAAACTCTGCCCTTGTAAAATCTGTGAGTGGGTGTGTTTGATGATTTTTACAAGATGTTTTTTATGGTGATTTTGCAAAATTGTATTGAGCGCTTGTTCAACAGGAATAGAAGCTTGAATGAGTGAGCCTAATTGACGCGTTAACATAGCAATATCAGCCATACTTAAGTGCTTTTGAAATAGAAGTTTTGCTTTTTTTAATGGTTGTTTGCTGGATTTAATATTTAAAATAGTTAAACGCTGTTCTTTAAGCTGGGTGCGTGCGCTTTTAATATGGTCGCTCTCAATAAGCCCACTAACTTGCTTTTGTTTTTGGTTGATAGCTTGATATTCAAAAACAGGCATAAATTTTACAGGGAAACAACTCTAATCGCTTCATCTAGGCTACATTGCCCTTGTATTACTAGTTCTATAACTTGGTCTTTTAAGGTTAACATTTTCCCTTGAAGATGATCGTTTATTTGATTTTCATCAGCACCACTGTAAATCATTGCTCTAAGCTCAGTGTCAACAACTAATAATTCATACAAACCACTCCTACCTGAAAAACCACTATGATGACAATGCTCGCAAGATGAGGCGCTATAAATAACACTGGGCTTACCTAGGCCTAATTTTTCTTGTTCTTTTTCATTTGTTGTATGCGCTTGTTTGCACTCAGAACATAAGATTCTAATCAACCTTTGTGCTAACACGCCTGAGAGACTAGAGGCTAATAAAAACGGATCTACGCCCATATCTTTAAGTCGAATTATGGCGTCTTTAGCGCTATTCGTATGCAGCGTAGAAAAAACCAAATGACCTGTTAAGCTAGCCTGTACTGCAATCTGAGCAGTTTCTTTATCACGAATCTCACCCACCATCACAATATCTGGATCTTGTCGTAAAATAGCCCTTAACCCTTTAGCGAAAGTCATGTGGATACTATCATTAATTTGAGTTTGATTGATGCCATCAATATAGTATTCAATGGGATCCTCAATGGTGGTAATATTTCTTGATTGGTTGTTCAAAACACTAAGCGCCGCATAAAGCGTAGTGGTCTTACCAGATCCAGTCGGGCCAACAACCAAGATAATGCCACTAGGCTTTTGAATTAAGTCGTAAATTTTTTGATAGATTGCATCATCTATTCCAAGCTGTTTAAGTTGCAATCGCCCAAGTTGCTTATCTAGCAAGCGCATCACAACTTTTTCTCCCTTGCCAGATGGGATGATAGATACGCGTATATCAACTGCACGACCGCCTAATTGCAGTGAAATCCTACCATCTTGTGGCAAACGCCTTTCAGAAATATCAAGGTTGGCCATTACTTTAATACGCGACACCAATAAAGGGGCAATCTTTTGTTGTGGCTCTAGCACCTCTTTTAATAGCCCATCTAAGCGAAAACGAATACGAATACGGGATTCGTAGGGTTCAATATGAATATCAGATGCCCCCTGTAAAATAGCTTGTGCGCATAAAGCATTAATAAGACTAATAATCGGTGCTTGGTCATCAGAATCCAACAACTCTATTGGCTCAAATAACTCCATTGCAATATCATCTAAGGTTTTATCTTGTTCTATATCATGACTAAAATCTTGTAAATTGTTCAGCGCGCCACTTTCATAATGCGTTTGTATTTTCTGCATTAAAGATTCTTTCGGGATTTGTTCTAATTGAAATGCACCATATTTGCGTCTAATTTCTAATAAAGCAGAAGCATCAGGCAATACAGCGTAACTTAATGCGCCGTCTTCTAATAATAATTTAAATTTTTTGCTAAACAAATAAGGCAATGAAACATCACTCATATTCATACCAATTATCTTCTAAATCAATATCAACTTCTTGGTTGCTTTTATTATCTTCTAAATTAATACCGACCTTTTGGTTGCTTTTATTGTCTTTTTGAGTAGGCTTTATCTCTGCATTGGTTTTCTTTTTACCAGCGGCACTGTAATCTGGAAAAAGGTCATCAAAATGATCTTCCCCCATATTTTCTAGTATTCTCCTTGCTTGAATATAACTATATTTTTGTCGACTAATGTCATCTATATTATCTTTGGTAAGAATAGTAGGTCTAATAAAAATCAACAAATGTCGCTTCTCAGTTTTTTCGGTGTCATAACGAAACAAGTGCCCTAAAATAGGAATATCACCCAGCAAAGGTACTTTCATTTGCGTCTCACGCACAACATTGTCAATCATACCGCCTAAAACTAATATTTTATTATTCTCCACCATTACCGTTGTTTTGATTTTCCTTTTTGAGGTAATCACATCTACAGCACTAGAAGACGGCAACACATTAGAAACTTCTTGCTCTATTTTTAACTTAACCCCGTTACCTTCATTAATTTGAGGTCTAACCTTTAAAGTAAGTCCAACATTTTTACGCTCAAAATTTTGGAATGGATTGGAGTTACTACTACTCAGCTGTGTATTGGTAATAAAAGGCACTTCATTACCCACAACAATTTCAGCATCTTCATTGTCTAAAGTAACAATGGAAGGTGTGGACAAAATATCGGCATTGCCCATACTGTTTAGCGCATTAATAACCAAACCTAATGCATTGGTGATTTTGCCACTTGCGTCTTTACTATGGTTGCCAACAAGATAACTGGCACCAGATTTTAGTGAATTTGCAAATTTGCTCGGGTCAGACATATTTCCCAATAAAGCTGGTATTTGCCCATTAAAATCAATCAATCCAATACCATCACCACCAGCACCTAACCACTGAATACCTAATTCATTGGTATCTGAGGAAGTAATTTCAGCAATCACAGCTTCAATTAACACCTGTGCACGCTCAACATCAAGTTTATTGATAACTTTTTTAACGCTTAAAGTGATTGCCGCTGGTGCAGTTATAACAATAGCGTTGGTTGCCTCATCTGCTTGAATGTTAGTCGCTGACGCTGATTTGTTTTTCTGGGCTGTGCTAGCTATTTGTTTTGCAACACCTTGCAAAATAGGCAGAATACCTTTGGCATCAGCGTGCTTTAAATAAATGATTGAAGTAGAGCCAGACTCTCCTTGCTTATCCAGCTCGCTAATTAAAAACCTTGCTTTCAATCGTTTAGATTTATCACCACCAATGATAATTTGGTTGCTTTGTGCATTTGTGCTAATCGTCAACTTAGGATTTTTTCTATTTTTAATCAGCAATGAAGTTAATACACCTGCTAGTTCTGTTGCACTTGAATTTTTAAGTGAGATAATTTCATAATCATCGTCAACTTTCAGATCTAAGAGGCTGACCATATCCTTGATACGCTTAATACTAGCAGTACTATCTGTCATAATAATGCTATTAGAAGGTTGATAAGCAACCAGATACCCATGTGGAGAAGCCAAAGGGCGCAAGATAGCAACCAACTCCCTTGCTGCTACATTTTTAACCGCAAGAACCACACTAATGATTAAATCATCTGCAAGATGGTTGGGCGGTGTGTTTTTGGTGGCATTTTTTGGTAATATCTTATCAAAATCATCCCCTGGAATAATCACATAGCCATGCACTTGCAAAATAGATGCAAAAAACTGGTAAAGTTTTTCATCGTTAATATCTTGATTGCTCACTACATTGACTTTTCCTCTAACTCTAGGGTCAATAATAAAATTTTTATCCGTTGCTTGAGAGACCGTATTAATCAGTGTGCGAATATCGGTGTCTTTCAAATTAAGTGTTAATGCATGGACTGGAGATAGCACAAACAATAGCGTTAAAAAAACATAAATAAATTGATTTTTTTTGTTCATAATAAGGGCCTAAATTCAAATTTTAAGTGCAACTTTTTGTTGGATAATAATACCTGATTCAAACACCATTTTTGGTGTTTGATCGTTCAGACTCCTTCTTGGTCTATTATTCAACCAACATTTTTTTGAAATTTTTAAAACTTAAAAAAAAATACCGCTAAATCCATTAATATAGCGGTATACAAACTGGTAGTCGCGAGTGAATTCGAATCACCGACCCCTACCATGTCAAGGTAGTGCTCTAACCAACTGAGCTACGCGACTGTAAAAAGCAAAATTATACCGTCTTAAAAGCAGGTTTTAATAATATCTTGAATGTTGCTAGCAGCCTGATAAGGATTGTCAGCATTTTTAATAGGTCGCCCTACAACAATATAATCTGAACCTGATTTGAATGCAGTTGCCACATCAACTACACGCTTTTGGTCATCATCATTTGCCACAGGACGAATACCTGGTGTTACTGCAATAAGTTTATTGTCTACATACTCACGCAAGAATGGAACTTCAAGACCTGAGGATACCACACCATCACAACCCGCTTCAAAAGCCCGTTTGGCGCGAGAAATCACCAAATCTTGCACATTACAATCAAAACCCAAATCATCTAAATCACCTCTATCAAGGCTGGTAAGTACGGTAACTGCCAATATTTTAAGATCGCCTTTATTCTCCACTGCTTTTTCCATTAATGCTTGATTACCATGAATGGTAGCAAAAGTTGCGCCATATTCACTCAAGCGATTGATGGTTCTGCCCACAGTCTCCGGCACATCAAAAAATTTCAAATCAACAAATACTTTTTTGTCTTTGGCAATCAACCAGTCCATCAACTGAAAGTATTGCCCTGTCATTAACAGCTCCATACCGATTTTGTAAAAACGAACGCTATCGTCAAGTTGATTAACCAAATCCTTAGCTTGCGCTACCTCTGGCACATCCAATGCAAAAATAAGCCTGTCTTCAATCTTAATGTCTTTCATAATTTCCTTTTTCTACACCTTTGCCCAGTGCATAAATAAATGCCTAAATTATACTGTGCTTTTGCATAGGCTTGATCGCCAGATTTTTGATGCCAACATTATAGGTGTGCCGCATGAATAAATATTGTAAAATATCAGTAATTTGTCCTTGTGGCTCAGCTGGATAGAGCAGCCGCCTCCTAAGCGGCAGGTCAGTGGTTCGAATCCACTCAAGGACGCCAATAAAAGGAGTTAAAATGCATCAAGGTGAATGCCTGTGTGGCAAAGTTAAATTCCAAATTACGCAGAAAATTACAGATATTGCCCTGTGTCATTGTAGTGAATGTAGGCGTGTACAAGGCACTGCCTTTGCTACCAATGGCAATGTAGAAAGTAAAAACTTTAAATTTTTAAGAGGTGAGAATAACCTAACCGAATTTAAAGAAAATGACAATAAAAGCCGATTCTTTTGTCAATCTTGCGGTGCGCCAATTATGGCAAAACTTAAAAATAACCCTGATTACACAAGGGTTAGACTAGGGACAATTACAACTGATGTTGATGAAGCCATTGAAAAACATATTTTTACTCAATCAAAAGCAAGCTGGGATACTATCTGTGATGATATTCCGCAACACAAAGAATGGTAAATTAGGAGTGGCAAATGAGTGGCAATAGTATTGGCAAATTATTCACAGTAACCACTGCTGGTGAATCACATGGCGAAGCACTGATAGGTATTGTTGACGGTTGCCCGCCTAATATGGCACTTTCTGAGGCTGACTTACAAGGGGACTTGGATTTAAGAAAGCCAGGTACTTCACGCCACACAACACAGCGTCGTGAAGAAGACCTGGTAAAAATTTTATCAGGCACTTTTGAAGGCAAAACTACCGGCACACCGATTGCACTCATCATTCAAAACACCGATCAACGCTCTAAAGACTATGGCAATATCGCCAACACTTTCCGCCCTGGTCATGCGGATTACACTTACGAACAAAAATACGGCATTCGTGATTATCGTGGTGGAGGGCGCTCTTCTGCGCGTGAGACAGCGATGCGTGTTGCCTGTGGCGGTATTGCTAAAAAGTATTTAAAACAAGAATTTGGTATTGAAATTAAAGGTTATCTTGCGCAGTTAGGACCCATTAAAACAGAAACATTGGATTGGAATGAAGTGCATAACAACCCTTTCTTCTGTCCTGATGTGAGTAAAGTGACAGAACTTGAAGAGTACATGGACGCTTTAAGAAAATCAGGGGATTCCATTGGTGCGCGTATCAACATAGTTGCCAGCAATATGCCAGTTGGATTAGGGGAGCCAATTTTTGATAGATTAGAAGCTGATGTTGCGCATTCAATGATGAGCATTAACGCCGTTAAAGGCGTAGAAATCGGTGCTGGATTTGACTGTATTACCCAAAAAGGCACACAGCATCGTGACACTATTACCCCGCAGGGTTTTGCATCTAATAATGCGGGGGGCACACTTGGTGGCATTAGTTCTGGACAAGATTTGTTAGTTTCTATCGCACTCAAACCAACTTCAAGCTTACGCCTTCCAATCGGCAGTATCGACAAAGATGGCAAACCAACAAAGGTCATTACCAAAGGTCGTCACGACCCATGCGTGGGCATTCGTGCCACGCCAATTGCTGAGGCAATGTTGGCAATTACGCTGATGGACCATGTGATGCGCCAGCGTGCGCAGAATACAGGGGTGAAATCATCTACGCCTGCTGTTCCTGCAAGTAAATAAAAATATAACAACCATTAATACAAGGAAGGAAAAATGCTTTTTTCTCTAATCAACAAATACATCTCTATTAATCCAAAAAATGATATCCTATCAGGGTTAACCGTTGCGCTTGCCTTAGTGCCAGAGGCGGTTGCCTTTGCTCTACTGGCTGGTGTGGGTCCATTAGTCGGTTTGTATGCTGCTTTTACCATTGGTTTGGTTACTTCGATTATCGGTGGTCGCCCAGGTATGATTTCTGGTGCAACAGGTGCGATTGCTGTAGTGATTGGCACACTGGTGGCAGTTCATGGTGTGGAGTATTTATTTGCTGCAGTAGTACTCACAGGCCTTATTCAAATTGCTTTTGGCTTACTCAAACTTGGTAAATTTATTCGTCTCGTGCCACACCCTGTGTTTTTGGGCTTTGTAAACGGTATTGCGATGGTTATTTTTATCGGACAAATTAAACAATTTAAAATCGGCGATGCATGGATTACTGGCGAGCCATTAATGATTATGCTAGCTATTATTGCCGCTACAATGGCAATTATTTATTTATTACCAAAATTTACCAAAGTCGTGCCTGAAATTTTGGTGGCAGTTATCGTTGGTAGTTTAGCGGTGATTTGGCTTGGACTTGATACTCGCACAGTGGGTGATGTGGCTTCTATTAAAGGTGGTATTCCTGCTTTTCACATCCCTGATGTGGCGTTTAGTTTTGAAACACTAACAATCATTTTCCCTTATGCGCTTACCATGGCGTTAGTCGGCTTAATTGAAAGCTTGCTTACTTTGAACTTAGTTGATGACCTTACAGAAACCACAGGGCAGCCAAATCGAGAAAGTGTTGGTCAAGGTGTGGCAAATACACTAACAGGTCTATTTGGTGGCATGGGTGGCTGTGCAATGGTGGGCCAAAGTATTATTAATATTAAATCTGGCGGTCGTGGTCGTTTGTCAGGTATTGTTGCTTCAGTTGCATTGCTATTATTCATCCTTTATCTGTCTGAATACATTGAGATGATTCCAATTGCAGTATTGATCGGTGTAATGTTTATGGTGGTGATTGGCACCTTTGAATGGTGCACGCTAAGCTTGTTTGGCAAAATACCTGCATTAGACATTGTTACTGGTATTTCGGTGGCTGTTATTACTGTGTTGACTGACAACCTTGCATTAGCAGTGATTGTTGGTGTTATTCTGTCTGCCTTGTCTTTTGCTTGGGAGTCAGCCAGCAAGATTTTTGTTAAACAACATCAAAATGATAAAGGCAATAATGTCTATGAGGTGCACGGCACTTTGTTCTTTGCCTCAAAAGAGCATTTTCAAGAATTATTTAACCCTAAAGCAGACACCAATGATGTCTACATTGATTTTGGCAATGCTCGAGTGCTAGACCACTCAGCCATTCAAGCAATTGATAAATTGGCTATACGCTATAAACGCATTGGCAAAACATTGCACCTACAACACCTAAGTGCTGAGTGTCGATTGCTACTTAAAACCGCAAAAAACTTAGTAGAAGTCAATGTTTTAGAAGATCCTACCTACCATATAGCAGATGACAAATTAGCTTAGCACTTGAAATTTTAACTCAATATCCATATAATAAATATTGGAAATAAAAATATAAAAAAAACACCATTTGGAGGTAAAAATATGAAAAAAACATTAGCGATAACTATATTACTAACATCAACATTGCTTAACGCAACACATGGATCTCATCAGCCAAATTTCTTTAATCACCACCCTACATTTAACCAAAATTTCTGGCGTGACTTTAATCATCAATTCCAACAATTTAACCATCAAATGAAGGAACTTCAACACGATGCTCACGCTGTTAACACTTATTCAAAGCAGTACTTTGATAAGGCATCTAATCATTATGTTGTCAAGATTAAAACCCCAGGCATTGATAAAGTCAACTTTAACATCTCGACTGATAAAAACAACTTGATTATCAAAGCCAAACAAAATTCAAAGAGTGGCAATAGAAGCTCATCAAGCTATTTCTCGCAAGTCATTTCTATTCCCAAAGATGGCGATGCGGACAATGTTATGACAGAGTTCAAAGAAGGTATATTAAAGATATCAATCCCAAAACTTGACAAACCCAAGCCTCAGACTAGAAAAATAACTATCCAATAAAAGGAAAAAGCAAAGAAAGCCTGACTTTCTTCATTTGCCCTTTTCGTCTCCCCAAAGGAGCTTGTGCAGTTGCACTTGCAAACGCACATTGAGCTGCCCATCTAAGATCCACTGTGCCAACTGGGCAGGCTCAATAGCATCAAAAACAGAGGAAAACAACACTTCTGCTTGCGTTGGATATTTGCTTAAAAATTTCACACTCCAATCAAAATCAGCCTTTGAGCCGATGACAAACTTTAATTGATCTTTGGTTTCTAATTTTTCTATGTTGTCGTATAGGTTTTTATCCGATTCGTTTGATGAGGGAGTTTTAATATCCATCACAATGGATACACCTGGATTAATATCGGCAATATCAATACTGCCACTAGTCTCTAATGACACCTGATAATTTTCTTTAACCAACCTATCCAGCAAAACATAGCAATTAATTTGTGCTAAAGGCTCGCCGCCTGTGACACAGACAAACTTAGTGTTGTACTTTTTAACCTTAGCGAGTATGGCGTCAATACTAAGTGGATTATTACCTTTAAAGGCATACTCAGTATCGCAATAACTGCATCTGAGTGGGCAGCCTGTGAGGCGTACAAACACGGTAGGCAAGCCCACTTCTCGTGCTTCGCCTTGCAAGGAATAAAAGATTTCGTTAATATTAAGTTCAGTATTCATAATGTGCGTGAGAATTTTCTAAAAGATTTAATCATTTCGTAAATTAATACAACTTGTAATATTTTATAAAAGAAAAATAAGTATCTATCTACATCACTCACAGAGCTAAATATCTTATCAATATCGTAACTCAATGGTGAGACAAAATCAACAATAGTTTTTGCATCGTAATTAAAGCCGTTAATCAAAACATAAAACAACATAACAACACCAACAAAGCGCATTATTGAGAGAATAACATTCGTTCCAAAAGCACTTACCCAAGACTCAAAAGTTAAAACAAATCTATCTGATAAATTTTTATTTGTTTTATTTTCTCTTAACGCTTTTAAGTGAATTTGGTATTCTTGTGTGTGAAATTCTAAGGCTTTAATTTGATCATTTTGTTTGAGTGCAACATTTTTAAGGGTTAAAAAGGTTTCTCGATTGTCTGAACTAAACTTTATATTGTCATATCCCATCCTATCAATAATCGTATGCTTTAAATCAAGATTGATGTTCTCAACATCTGGAAAATTCAATAAATTGTTAAATATAGCACCAGTAAAATCAACTTTTTTAGAAAACTTTGGTAAATATAAAATATCAGTAAACGATTTATTGTTGCTAACAGTCTGGACTCCAAAATCAACCCTATCGTTAAATATTGTATCAAGAAACTTGACTTCATCGTTAAATATTGTATCAAAAAACTTGACTTCATCGTTAAATATTGTACCAAGAAACTTGACTTCACCACTAAATTCTGCACTATTAAAACTAACCCCTTTATTAAATTTTGCGAGATTAAAACTAGTTTCTTTGTTAAACTTTGCTATATCAAATTTAGTAAATTTAGTAAATTGAGCACTATTAAAACTAACCCCTTCCTTAAATGTAGCATCAATAAAAGTAGCTTTCTCATTAAATATTGCGCCATCAAAAGTAACTTCTACAAATGTATCACCGTGAAATCTTATATCTTTTAAAAAAATACAATGTTCAAAATTACTGTAGTGGTCTTCATCGCTACCACGGTGTCGACTACTAATTTGTTCATCATTTTCAATTAAATAATAAACGCAATCGTCTTTACATACCTTTCTTTCTCCATTATCTAAATCACCTCCATATATTATGCTAGTTTCTGGTCTATTGTTAGTGATTGGATATTCTTGATAAGAGTTATCATTGTATTTAAAACGCAAATACTCTGGATTACCCGTAGGAATTTCAACGCTTGTTAGTATTTTGTTCATAATAAAAACTGCCCTTGTTTAAGTGCTTTAATTTGGTTGCGTACATCAGCAGCTTGTTCAAATTTGAGCTCTTCTGCAAATTGATACATTTGTTTTTCTAAGGTTTTAAGTTCTTTTGCAAGCTGTACAGGGGTTAATTTTGCTACCGTTTGTGTGTCATATTCCCCTTCAGAATCTGCCACTCTTGCATCGGTGTCTAAAATATCAACAATCGGTTTAACCACGCCTTTAGGCGTAATATTATTGGCTTCATTGTGGGCCTGTTGTTTTTTGCGTCTTCGGGTGGTTTCGTCCATTGCCCTTTGCATGGAATTGGTAACCCTATCAGCATACAAAATCGCATGGCCATTGATGTTTCTCGCAGCACGCCCCATGGTTTGAATCAAGGAGCGCTCAGAGCGTAAAAAACCTTCTTTATCCGCATCTAAAATTGCCACTAAAGACACCTCAGGTATATCTAAACCCTCTCTGAGTAAGTTGATACCTACTAATACATCAAACACACCTAGGCGCAAATCACGAATAATCTCTACCCGCTCAACGGTATCAATATCAGAGTGTAGATATCGAACTTTAACATTGTGCTCATTGAGATAATCACTGAGTTGCTCGCTCATTCGCTTGGTTAAAGTCGTTACCAAAACTCGCTCACCAACTGCCACACGCTTGTGTATTTCACTGAGCAAATCATCAACTTGTGTCTCAATAGGGCGCACTTCAATCTCAGGGTCTAACAAGCCTGTGGGGCGCACCAATTGCTCGGCAATCACGCTAGAAACATCCAGCTCATATTGTGCAGGTGTGGCTGAGACTAAAATACATTGATGGATTTTATCCTCAAACTCACTAAATTTTAATGGGCGATTATCCAGTGCTGAAGGCAGCCTAAAACCAAAATCAACTAGCGTTGTTTTACGCGCCCTATCGCCGTTATACATACCGCCAATCTGGCTTGCACTCACATGTGACTCGTCTAAAATTACCAGTGCATCTTCAGGTAGATAATCTAGTAGTGTCGGTGGTGGTTGCCCTACTTTTCTACCTGAAAGGTAGCGTGAATAATTCTCAATACCATTGCAATAACCGAGCTCACGCATCATTTCAATATCCATATGCACTCGCTGTGTTAAGCGTTGTTCTTCGACCAGTTTATTGGCTGATAGCAATTCCTTGCGACGCACTTTAAGCTCATCTTTGATGTCATCCAACATATTTAGAATCTTAGACTTAGGCGTCACATAATGTGTTTGTGGATATACCGTTATTCGTTGTAATAGTTTAAGTTTTTCACCAGTGAGTGGGTCAAACCAATAAATTGCTTCAATCTCATCGTCAAACATCTCAAGTCTTAGGGCTTGCTCTTCCGAGTCTGCGGGGAATATATCAATCACCTCACCCTTCACTCTAAAATGCCCGCGTGTCAAACTGACATCATTACGCGTATATTGCATTTGCGACAAGCGTGACAAAATTTCACGCTGATTGATGACCTCACCCACGCTCAAATGCAATAACATTTGCATATAACTTTCCGGGTCCCCCAAACCATAAATTGCCGAAACACTGGCAATAATAATAACATCCTCTCTCTCCAATAAAGCCTTGGTCGCTGAGAGGCGCATTTGCTCGATTTGTTCGTTAATTGATGAGTCTTTCTCAATGTAAGTGTCGCTCGCTGGCACATATGCCTCAGGTTGATAATAATCATAGTAAGAAACAAAGTATTCCACTGCATTATTCGGGAAAAACGCCTTCATCTCGCTGTATAGCTGCGCTGCAAGCGTTTTGTTTGGCGCCATAATTAAGCTCGCTCGTTTGGTTTGCTTAATCACATTTGCCAAAGTGAAAGTCTTACCCGAACCCGTTACACCCAAGAGTGTTTGAAACTTTTCTCCAGCATTAACGCCATCAACCAAGGTTTTAATTGCTTGTGGTTGATCCCCCATTGGAGAAAAATTAGATTCTAATTGAAATTTTTTACCCACTACGCTGATTTTTGATTATCATAACCTATCAATTTTAAAACATTTAAAGCACTATGTCTAATCAACTCTCATCTCGCGTTCAAAAAGTTAAGCCTTCTGCCACCCTTGCTGTTACCGCCAAAGCCAATGAATTAAAAGATCAAGGTATACAAATCGTACCCATGGGTTCGGGTGAACCTGATTTTGACACACCTATAAATATCCAACAAGCAGGCATTAATGCGATTAAAAGTGGGCAAACGCGCTATACAGCGGTGGATGGCACGCCTGCATTAAAAAATGCTATTATCAGTAAATTTAAGCGTGAGAATGCTCTAGATTACACAACTGCCGAAGTCATGGTGTCATCAGGTGGCAAGCAGGTGTTTTATAACTTATGTCAAGGCGTGCTTGATGCTGGCGATGAAGTGATCATCCCATCGCCTTATTGGGTTAGTTACCCTGATATGGTGATTTTGGCAGATGCCACACCTGTTATTGTTGAGACTGGTTTAGAGCAAGATTTTAAAATCACGCCTAAGCAATTAGAAAACAGCATCACTGAAAAAACCAAACTGTTCGTTATCAATAGCCCTTCCAATCCAACAGGTGCAGTTTACTCTAAGGCAGAATTACAAGCATTGGCAACAGTGTTAAAAAAATACCCTCAAATTTTAATTATCACTGATGATATCTATGAGCATATCCGTTGGGATGATGATAATTTTATAAATATCGTCATGGTTGACAACGACCTAAAAGAGCGCACCATTATCCTAAATGGTGTTTCCAAAGCTTATGCAATGACAGGTTGGCGCATTGGTTATGGTGCAGGCCCAGAAACCATTATCAAAGCAATGAAAAAAATCCAAGGACAATCCACTTCAAACCCTTGTTCTATTGCTCAAGCAGCAGCGTTAGAAGCGTTAAATGGCGACCAAAGTATTATCAATACCATGGTATCTGCCTTTGAGGAGCGTCACGATTTTATCGTTGATGCGCTTAATGCTATTGATGGCATCCAATGCCCCAAATCCCAAGGCGCCTTCTATTCGTTCCCGCGCGTTGAAGGTTTAATCAAGCGTTTGGGCTTGAAAGACGATGTAGAGCTGTCTACTTATTGTTTGGAAAAACTTAATATTGCCTTGGTACCTGGCTCTGCCTTTGGCGCACCGGGTTATGTGCGTTTTTCATTTGCCACCAGTATGGACAATATTAAACAAGCTGTTAAAAGGTTAAGTGAGCTTTAAAAGCTATTTGGAAAATTCAGGCGATCTACTTCTAAACGCCAAAGCAATCTTTTTAAGGAGTTATATTGAATTAAAAAACAATATAAAATAAAAACTTTAAATAAAAGTAAAATTCAAAATGAATCCAATATCTCTTAACACAAGCTGTATTCGCATTCCCCTATTAAGCCTAACCCTCATTACCTTAACCAATGCAGCCCATTGCAGGCGGATCTATCAATGGACGCAGCCTAATGGATGATTACTTGCAAAACAAAGCATCAGTAGGTAGTGATTTTGTTATTTCTCCAACCGCCAACAATACTTTAGTGTTTAACCGAAGTGCCACTGATGTGGATAACTATGATTTTTATGAAAAATTCTCACTTACTAAAACACTTACAGGTATTTGCAATGGTAGTGACGCTACAGCGAATAATTCTGATACTCAGTCCCTAAATAGTTCACTAAACATACTTAAAATCAGTTTAAAGATTGAACAATTTTTACCTACTCAAGCAGTTTTATTAAAATATTGTTTGCAAAAAACAGTAAAAAAGTGGCGCTTTGCTGAGGTGGATTATTCTAGTGCTAAGGATGATTTTGGTGGATTTTATAATGCGTCATCTCGTCCAAATTCATACGCCTTTGCCACTCTTCAAGCCGATGGCTCAATCAAGGCGTGGGGGACTCAGACCATGGAGGCACTGTACCCCAACAGTAACTAATTAAATATAGATTGGCGCTGGTCTTTATTTTTTTAGCAAACAACCTAAGTCAAACCCTATTTACTGATAAATTAACCAAGAAAGGCATGATCGGCAAAAACAAACACAAATTACCTCAAATAGAGATATTTATCAATATAATAAAGGATGCGCCAATGAAATTAGTCGACCTATCTGCACCTATTACCTATAACATTTGACACCACAAAAAAACACTGTGTTATCTTATGAGTTTACTAGAACCCTACCACCAAACCTACACCTACGACACAGGCAATAACCTAACCCATCTCTCACACCAAGCAAGCAGTAGCATATGGCAACAAACCCTCGCCATCCATCCAAACAGCAACCGTGGTACCGAAACCCAGCAACCCAGCAGCAACTTTGATGCCAACGGCAACCTGCTAGTCTTAGATAACATTGGTACTTTAAATTGGCACTACAACAATACGCTTAATCAACTTACCAAATACAACAAAAGTAGCACTACAGAGCACCATGTCTATGACTACCAAGGCAATCGAGTTCGTATTGTAATTGAGTCTGACCACCAGGCACAAAGCCAAAGAGACTACCTTCCTTCACTAGACATCTCAACCAACGAGGCAAAACAACAAAGTAGTACCCTGCACATCGGCGCCCACATTCTTAGCGAAAGTAGCAAAGATAACACACAAAACCCTAGCCAAACCCACTACCAACCCACCAGCCACCTGCAATCCAACACCCTAGAGTTGGATGACAAAGCCCAAATCCTCAGCTACGAACACTACTACCCCTACGGGGGCACTGCCCTCATCGCTGGCAAAGACAAAACCGAAGTACAACAAAAACGCTACCGCTACACAGGCAAAGAAAGAGACGACAGTAGTGGTTTGTCCTACTACGGTGCTAGGTACCTAGCCCCTTGGCTGGCAAGGTGGATAAGCCCTGATTCAGCAGGGGCGGTTGATGGCTTGAATTTGTATGTTTATGTGGGCAATAATCCGCTCAAATATAGGGATCCAACGGGGCATTTTCCACTTATATCTTGGGGTGGATTTGTGAGCGATATTAACGCTTATAAGGCAAATCAAAGAGCATTGGATATTTGGGTTGGAGAAGCCCACGATACGCCGCAAGGAAAATATTTAGTAATAAATTTAGCCGCTGAAATTGAATTTCAAAATTTTATACTAGAAAATACTGGTGCCAATGCAAATGAAAGACCTGAAGGAACCTCAGATGGCGTCCTCGCTAGATATACGGAAGAGGCAATACAAGATCTATATCCACAATCAACACCTGAAAAAACCCAAGCATTAACAAATGCAACCGTAGATGTACAGATGCTAGCAACAATCCTTAACGCTGATTATATTGGTAGATATCAATGGCGTGATAAAAGAGAATACGAAAGAATGCGAAGAGAGGGGAGTTTCAAAGGAAGTTCACTCATTTTGGTTGGTGCAGCCCACACACTAACAAATGTAAGGTGGAGTAAAGATCAAAACCCAAAAGCATTCCCTGCTTTTAAGTATATGGGTGAAAATCCAAGTATTGCTATAACACCCAAAAGTGTAATAGATAAACATGACTCCTTTTTCGATACTCGTAGAACATCCGTGACACCTGATTTTGGCGTGTGGGTTGAGGATCCAAAAGAAGGTACTTTTTTAGTTCATGGCTCAGAAAGCATTATGAGAGAGATATTTGGCAATGTAATAGAGGAAGTGCCAACGAAGTTAGTTGACTTATCTACTCCTGAAGCTGCACATCCGACACCACCAAAACAATGCTGTGTTATTTCATGAATTTACTAGAGCCCTACCACCAAACCTACACCTACGACACAGGCAATAACCTAACCCATCTCTCACACCAAGCAAGCAGTAGCACATGGCAACAAACCCTCGCCATCCATCCAAACAGCAACCGTGGTACCGAAACCCAGCAACCCACCAGCAACTTTGATGCCAACGGCAACCTGCTAGTCTTAGATAACATTGGTACTTTAAATTGGCACTACAACAATACGCTTAATCAACTTACCAAATACAACAAAAGTAGCACCGAGTACTATGTTTATGATTACCAAGGCAATCGAGTCCGCACTGTGGTTGAATCTAACCGCCAAATACAAAACCAAAGAGACTACCTACCTTCACTAGAGCTTTCAATCAACCAAGCAAAACAACAAACCAACACCCTGCACATTGGCACTCATATATTTAGTGAAACCAGCAAAGACAACACGCAAAACCCCAGTCAAACCCGCTATCAACTCACTAGCCACCTACAATCCAATACCTTGGAGTTGGACGATAAAGCCCAAACTCTCAGTTACGAACACTACTACCCCTATGGTGGCACTGCCCTCATCGCTGGTAAAGACAAAACCCAAGTGCAACAAAAACGCTACCGTTACACAGGTAAAGAAAGAGATGATAGCAGTGGTTTGTCTTACTACGGTGCTAGGTACCTAACCCCTTGGCTAACGAGGTGGATAAGCCCTGATTCAGCAGGGGTGGTTGATGGCTTGAATTTGTATGTTTATGTGGGCAATAATCCGCTTAAATATAGGGATCCAACGGGACATTTTCCACTTATATCTTGGAGCGGGTTTGTGAGCAACATTAACGCTTATAAGGCAAATCAAAGAGCATTGGATATTTGGGTTGGAGAAGCCCACGATACACCACAAGGAAATTATTTAGTAATGAATTTAAACTCTGAAATTAAATTTCAAAATTTTATAACGGAATCAGCTACTGCTGATGTAAACGAAAGACCTAGCCAAGATCCAGAATATATCAACACTTTCTATACGCAAGAGGAAATGCAAAAGTCATATTCGCACTTAACACCTAAAGAAGCCCAAGAATTAACAAATTCAACAATAAATGTAAAGATTCTAATGACACCCCTTAACTCCTATTTTATTGCTAGAGATTATTGGCGTGATAAAGAAGAATACGAAAGAATGCGAAGTATGGGAAGCTTCAAAGGAAGTTCAATCATTCTGGTTGGCGCAGGCCATACGCTAACAAATATAAGGCAGAATGAAGATGAAAACCCAAAAGCATACCCCGCTTTTAAATATATGGGTGAAAATCCAAGTATCGCTGCAACACCCAAAAGTGTCATTGATGGATATGTCGACTATTTTGATACTCATAGAACATCCGTGACACCTGATTTTGGTGTATGGGTTGAGGGCAAGCACGATTCGAAAGAAGGTATTTTTTTAGTTCATGGACCAGAAGGTATTATGAGAGAGATATTTGGCAATATAATAGAGGAGGTGCCAATGAAGTTAGCCGACCTATCTGCTCCTGAAGCTGCACATCCGACACTACAAAGAAGAAGATGCATGACCTTATGAATTTACTAGAGCCCTACCACCAAACCTACACCTACGACACAGGCAATAACCTAACCCATCTCTCACACCAAGCAAGCAGTAGCACATGGCAACAAACCCTCGCCATCCATCCAAGTAACAACCACGGCACCGAAACTCAGCAATCCGATAGCGACTTTGATGCTAATGGCAACTTACTAACCCTTAACAATATTGGTATTCTACATTGGCACTACAACAACACCCTTAACCAACTCGCTAAAGCAGGTACTGTGCAAACGCATTTGTACAATATTGCAAAAGCATTACCCAAAGCATGAGCAGACGGGGTAATTGTTGGGACAATGCAGTTATGGAACGCTTTTTTAGAAGCTTAAAAACTGAGCGATTAAACTATCAAAGCTTTGCCAATCATCAAGAAGAAGTAGAAAATGTAGAAAGTTATATTTATTTTTACAATTACAAAAGGATTCATTCAGCCATTGGGTATATGACACCTGCTCAGAAGATGGCTGAATTGAAAAAAGTGGCTTGAAATGTGTCTAAATTGATTGGACTATTACACTCTAGGAGGGTAGACCCAGCCTTGGCTCTACTAGGACAAGGTTTAAAGAAATCACCAATTTGGACAAAAATTGGATTTTGTCAATCATTTCTATTTATGCAAAGGTCTCAGATTGGCATTGGTCTTTATTTTTTTAGCAAACAACCCAAGTTTTTACTTGGGTTGTTTGCTATATGGCAATAAAAAAATTAAAAAACCTCTAAAATTCCCAAACAACCTAAGTCAAACCCTATTTAACTTATTTACTGATAAATTAACCAAGAAAGGCATGATTGGCAAAAACAAACACAAATTACCTCAAATAGAGATATTTAGCAATATAACAAAGGATGTGCTAATGAAATTATCCGACCTATCTACACCTATTACCTATAACATTTGACACCACAAAAAAACACTGTGTTATCTTATAAGTTTACTTGATCAACAAAAGTGGCTAAAATATTTGCTAATGAGGATTCTTGTTTGCGATTGGTAAGTGCAGTTGTTATGGAAATCTCAGATGAATGGCAAAGTTCTAAGGCTTACTTATCTTTGAGTGATGATGAGTTTTTGGATTGATTAATAGGGGTGGATTTGATAGGATAGATGCGAATTTACAGAAAGAAGTTTACTTGGCTGCTAAACAACATCAAAGCGTTTAAGTCGTTGCTATCTTGATTTAAACGAACAACAAAACAAGCCCTGCCTAAACAAAGGAGGCTTAAGCACACCTGAAAAACCCAAACGATCCAAAATATCGAATAATTTGTGCTGATCTTATCAAATTGGGGGTATTGTCTGTATTTTTATGGATGCAAGACTTGAATGGGGTGGTTTTTTAGGATTTTGATTGGTATTTTTTGGGTTGGGTGGTTCTATTTTTGGATTTGGGTTCACATTTATACAAAGCTCTCTTATGGTTTGCGGTAAAATTTTTTATTATTTTTTTATCAACTAGCCATGTCACTACAAGACTTAGATGCCGCAATTTCGTTTCAAAATTTAATCTTAAAACTACAATTATTTTGGGCATCAAAGGGTTGCACACTGCTGCAGCCCTTTGACATGGAAATGGGTGCAGGTACTTTTCACCCTGCCACTTTTTTAAGAGCCATCGGCCCTGAACCTTGGAAAGCAGCGTATGTACAACCCTCTCGTCGTCCAACTGACGGGCGTTATGGCGAAAATCCAAATCGCTTACAACATTATTATCAATTTCAAGTGTTACTTAAGCCATCGCCTAAAGATATTCAGGATTTATATTTAGAATCTTTGAGTGAGATCGGACTTGATTTAACCAAGCACGATGTACGCTTTGTTGAAGACAACTGGGAATCACCAACACTAGGTGCTTGGGGGCTAGGCTGGGAAGTTTGGCTTAATGGCATGGAAGTCTCGCAATTTACTTATTTCCAGCAAATCGGTGGTTTGCCTTGTAAGCCTGTATCAGGAGAACTCACTTATGGGCTTGAACGCTTAGCAATGTATCTGCAAGGCGTAGACAGTGTTTATGATTTGGTGTGGGTTGATAGGGTTAGTTATGGTGATGTCTTTCATCAAAATGAGGTTGAACAATCAAAATATAATTTTGAAATTGCCGACATTGATGTCCTGTTTAAACAATTTGACGAGGCAGAAACAATGAATGAAAAACTCATCGAACAAGCACTGCCTTACCCAGCGTATGAGCAAGTAATGAAAGCATCACACTTATTTAACTTACTTGATGCGCGTCACGGTATTAGCGTCACAGATAGAGCGCGTTTTATTCGTCGTGTGCGTTCAATGAGTCAGAAAGTAGCTAAGGCGTATTACGATTCGCGTGAAGCACTTGGTTTTCCAATAAAGTAAATTAAATTTTATGCAAATATTTTCTAAACTTTATCATAAGACGCTAGACTGGGCACAAAGTAAACACGCTGTTTACTGGTTGTCTTTAGTAAGCTTTACAGAATCTTTTATACTGCCCTACCCACCACCTGATATCTTACTTGCGCCTATGGTGCTTAAAAAACCAGAGAAAATCTATCAATTTACATCAATTTGCACAATTCTATCTGTATTAGGCGGTGTGGTTGGTTATTTTTTAGGTGCATTATTGATAGATATCATTCAACCATTGTTGGTCAAATTACATTATGTTGATAAACTTGAAACAGTTAAAGAGTGGTTTACAGAATATGGCATTTGGATTGTGGCAATTGCAGGATTTTCACCAATGCCCTACAAAATATTTACCATCGGTGCAGGTATTGCCAATATGGCACTTTTACCGTTTATACTAATATCATTGCTAGCCAGAGGTGCACGGTTTTTCTTAGTGGCATTTTTTGTTAAGAAATTCGGTGATACCTGTGATCTTTGGCTAAAAAAATACATTGACCGTCTAGGTTATATTTTGATTATCATCATTGCATTAGGGTTGTGGTATGCTAAATAAACTGATTATTGTTTTTATCTCTCTGATGCTTACCAGCTGTTTTTTTGAAAAAGCAAAAGAACCAGTGGTTATTATTGATAAGTCAATAGGTCAAGAACCTATAGACTCTAACCACCTTTCTATTGCTAAAATCGTTGAAAAAAGAAAAATCACAATAAAGAGTGCGCTAATTCCTGTTGCTGGCAGAATTATTAAAACTTTTTCTAAGAGCCACCAGGGTCTGAGCTTTGCGACAAATTCTGGTCAAGCAGTGCGTGCTATTGAGAGTGGCACGGTTGTTTATAGTGGCAATGAAACAAGAAACAACACTAAGATGATAATCATTAAACATGCACTAGGCTTTTACAGTTCTTATATGCAAAATCAAACTCTACAAGTGCAAAGTGGCAATAAAGTAAAGAAAGGACAGGTTATTGCAACTACTGGCAAAAATAACTTTTATTTTGAAATGAAGAAATTCGAAACACCCATTAATCCAATCAAATACCTAAAATAATATGGACCTCTTACAAAACTTAACGCTTTATCAAACTGTTGGCGCCCTATTCGCTGTGGCCTTTATTGTGCATATCATTACAAGTGCAATATTAAAACAACTTATTGCGCAAACCAATAAAACTAAAAATCAATTGGATGATTGTTTACTTAAATCCATTTCTGCACCACTCAAAGCATTAGTCTGGTTTGCTTGGTTTTATCTTTCTATTAATGTACTCAAAGGAGAGATTGCGTTATTAGTCCAAATGATTAATTACATTGATATTATTCCAATTTTTATCATTACTTGGGGCGTGCTACGGATGATATCTGGCATCGAATCTTATCTACTTAAGCACAAAAATAATGCCAACAAAGACTCTATAAGGTTGATCATTCGCTTAATTAAAATTCTAATTATTGCCTCTATCGTGCTTGGTATTGCACAGTATTTTGGCTTCTCAATTTCCAGCCTACTGACTTTTGGTGGTGTCGGTGGCATTGTCATGGGCTTTGCTGCCAAAGATATGCTGTCAAATATCTTTGGTGGATTGATGCTACAAATGGACAGACCTTTTTCAACAGGTGATTGGATTCGCTCTAGCCAGTTTGAAGGTACAGTTGAAAAAATCGGTTGGCGCATGACGCGTATTCGTACTTTTAGCAAAAATCCAATTTACATTCCCAACTCAATTTTTGCCTCAATCCCGATTGAAACACCATCGCGCATGACCAATCGTCGCATTAATGAAACTATTGGTATTCGTTACAATGATATTGCACAAATGTCTGACATTGTTACGGAGGTAGAGGCGATGCTAAAAACCAACAAAGACATTGAACAATCTCAAGCCTTGCGTGTGTTCTTCAATTATTTTAACGCCTCATCACTGGATTTTAATGTTTATGCCTTCACCAAAACTGTGAACAAAAATGAATATCAACAGATTAAGCAAAAAATATTACTTAGTGTTGCCGATATTATTGCTAAGCATGGGGCGGAGATCGCCTACCCAACACAAACATTACATATCCAAAAATAATGCCTTTATCTAAATTATATATTCGAACTTTCGGCTGTCAAATGAATGAATACGACAGTCAAAAAATGATTGATGTATTAAAACACTCACACGGTTTAGCCTTAACTGACAATGCACTTGAAGCTGATGTATTACTACTTAACACCTGTTCTATTCGAGAAAAAGCTCAGGAAAAATTATTTCATCAATTGGGTCGTTGGCGTAAATTTAAAGAAAAAAATCCTAATTTAATTATTGGCGTGGGGGGTTGTGTTGCTTCACAAGAAGGCGAGTTGATTCTTAAGAGAGCACCTTTTGTTGATATTATTTTTGGCCCACAAACCTTACACAGATTACCTAATATGTTGAGTGATGCTCTGAGTAATAAGCAAACCAGTATTGATATTTCTTTCCCAGAAATTGAAAAGTTTGACTATTTGCCTGAGCCCAAAACCAATGGCGTCACTGCCTTTGTGTCCATTATGGAAGGATGCTCTAAATACTGTACCTTTTGCGTCGTACCTTACACTCGAGGCGAAGAAGTGTCTCGCCCATTTAATGATGTGATCAATGAGGTGCAAATATTGGCAAATCAAGGCGTTAGGGAAGTTAATTTGCTAGGACAAAATGTCAACGCTTATCAAGGGAAGATGACTGATGAAGAAACGGCTGATTTGGCGCTACTGATTAATATTGTAGCGCAAATTGACGGCATTGATAGAATTCGTTATACCACTTCACACCCTGTTGAATTTAGTGAGCGTCTCATTCAAGCCTACGCTGAAGTACCTGAGTTAGTATCGCACTTACATCTCCCTATTCAAAGTGGCTCTGATAGGATTCTAACACTGATGAAACGCGGACACACCACACTTGAATACAAATCCAAAATTAGGCGTTTGCGTGAAGTGCGCCCTGATATTTCTATTTCTTCAGATTTTATTATTGGTTTCCCAGGTGAGAATGAGCAAGATTTTGCAGACACAATGGCACTTATTAACGACATTAGTTTCGATAAATCTTTTAGTTTTATTTACTCTGCCCGCCCTGGAACGCCTGCATCTACTTATACTGATGATGTGACATTAAAAATCAAAAAAGAACGCCTCGCACTTGTACAAAAAACCATCGATAAATCAACCGAACAAATCTCTAAGGCGATGATTGGTAGCGTACAAAAAGTTTTGGTAGAAAACAAAGCCAAAAAAGGCGATAATTTATTCGGACGCACCGAAAATATGCGTAACACACATTTTAAAGGTGACGAGTCTTTAATTGGTCAGATTGTTAATGTAAAAATTACAGATGCCCGCGCTAATTCCCTAATGGGGGAGGTAGAAATTTAGTTAGATCCTTCTCAAATGGCAAAGAAACTTTCCAATTTTTACCCCCTTTTTTAACAATAAAATGTGCAATCCAATGCATTTTATCAAGTGAACATATCGCTAAAGAGCCATTACCTATAAAACGCGTATCACTGTATTGATATAAACTATATTCTGGCGTAATGGTATCAATCTCAATGCCTTCAAATATAACGCTCAAAGCTTCAATCTGCGTATCTTGCGTATCTACAGAAATACGCAACATCTCAGTTTCTGGTATGCCTCGTGGTAATATGTTCACCTGAATACTACTACCCTCACCCAAATCAACCTTACAACTTGAAACTGCTATCTTACAATTACTAACTTTGATATGACGATAAATATCATAGGAATGTCGATTTATTTGGCTTATATAGCCTGAAACAAAAGCCAATGCTGATAAAACAACTATCGCAATAATAGCAGATTTGTATTGCACTAATTTTTAAAACTGATTCATTATTAGTTTAATATCGTCTGCCATCTTACTTGGATTGTGCGGCGATGGGAATCCTGCAAAAATTTGACCCTTAGGGTTAATCAAATAAACCCAAGCAGTATGATTAATAACATAACCGTCTTGTAGTGCACTTTCAGGCAGCTTATCGTTTGCCTTAAGAATAATTGACCCACCCTTTTCATCATAGATAACACGCTCATAATAAGCACCAAAAGGCTTAATAAGCTGGTCAATTTGTGCTTGCTCACCAGAAACACCGATAAAATCTTTGTCAAAATGCCTCACATACTCTTTTAACACTTCGGGTGTATCTCTTAATGGATCAAAAGTAATTGCCACAACTTTCGGTACACTGGTTACTTTATCTTCTATCATTAAATTTTTCAAAACCGACATATTAAGCAACTCAGTTGGACAAACATCTGGACAATGCGTATAGATAAATAATAGCAAAGTCCAACCATCTTTCAAATTGTCATTATTAAACACTTGATTATTCTGATCAACCAAAGAAAATGATGGCAATGGTTTATCTGGATTGTAAATAATATGAGAGACTTTAAGTTGTGTTTTTAAATCCTTATAATCACGATTAGCGTTGCCGTACAAAAAAAATGTAACCACAATAACAATAGCAACAATGATGATTAGAGTTTTTTTCAACATTTTAATGCTGACGATGTATCATTCTTTTATGATCCATCACCCCTTCTTTTCTTACTTTAGCATATATGGTTTTCGACAAGCCGTTATCAAATACTAATTTAATTGCAACAGAGTCGCCTTCTCTTGGCACCTCCTTAGGTTTAATCATCATAATATGCCAGCTACCTGGTTTTAAAGTTAACTTACTGTGAGCAGGAATAAGCATAAAATCTTGCTTAATCATTTTCATCATACCGTCTTGAGGCACAGTTTTGTGTAACTCAAGGCGTTTATAGCCATTAGTATTTGCAGATAGTAGTTTAATATCATCATCAGAATGATTGGATATTTCCATAAATGCACCTAATATTGGTGCATTTGGTGGCGCCGAACGCACCCATGGGTCGTCTATAGTAATATTGCCCAATTGATTATTAAATGCAAAAGTTGCATTAAAGCTAATTAATGCAATAAACACCAATAGCATTGTTTTTATTTTGTTGAACATAGTTGGTTTTCCTTTAAATTATTCAGTGTACTACTCAACGCCTAAAAGACAGAGTAATAGATAAGCCTTTTATCACTATATTCATTCTCCAATCCAAAAAAATAGAAACTAAAAAACACAGAAAATCTGACTGGTATAATAGCTTTAGACTCCAAACTTATCGGTAGAAATTTTAACATATAAACATTTTTTGTAAATAACCTATGCAACTAACACTTGAAATCAACAGCAGTGAACAACTTTCCAGCGTTTGTGGCTCATTTGACAGACACTTAGCGCTAATAAGCAAAAGCCTAGATGTAACCATGAACAACAAAGGCGAGGATTTCACCATCAAGGGGGAGAACAAACATATTGCTGCTAGAGTACTGCAAGATTTAATAGCATTAAGCTCTAGCCAACCCATTGAAATTTACGATGTTGAAATGGCAATCAAATCTTGTTCGCACGATGACTTGCCAAACCAGTCAGTGAATATTAAAACCAAACGAAAATTTATCCATATTAGAAGCAAAAACCAGCAAAAATACGCCCTAGATATCAAGGAAAAAGATTGCACTTTTGGTATTGGCCCTGCGGGTACAGGGAAAACTTATCTTGCTGTGGCACGCGCTGTTGAAGCCTTAGAAGCCTCTGATGTGCGTCGCATCATCTTAGTACGCCCTGCGGTAGAAGCGGGCGAAAAATTGGGGTTTCTACCTGGTGATATGAACGAAAAAATTGACCCTTACCTACGCCCTATTTATGATGCCTTGTATGAAATGTTAGGTTTTGATAAAGTGGAAAAACTGCTCAATAAAAACATCATTGAAGTTGCACCACTAGCATTTATGCGTGGTCGCACACTAAACGAAGCCTTTATTATTTTAGATGAAGCGCAAAATACCACCATTCCACAGATGAAAATGTTTCTAACGCGTTTGGGTTTTGCATCAAAAATGGTCATTACTGGCGACATCACTCAAATAGATTTAGCCAATCCAAAACACTCTGGCTTGATTCATGCTATCAAAGTATTGGAAAACGAAGACAAAATTTCTTTTTGTCATTTTGAAACAAAAGATGTGGTGCGTCACAATTTAGTACAATGCATTGTATCCGCCTATGACAAGTTTAACCTCTCTTAAAGTAATTGTAGGACTCTCAGGTGGTGTTGACTCATCTGTTGCCGCCCTTTTACTTATAGAACAAGGCTTTGAAGTTGAAGCTTTGTTTATGAAAAATTGGGAAGAAGATGACACAGATGGGCATTGCACCGCACAACAGGATTTATCCGATGCACAGAAAGTTGCTAATAAATTAGGGATAAAACTACACACTGTTAATTTCTCAAGCGACTATTGGGATGATGTGTTTGAACATTTTCTCCAAGAGCACAAAAAAGGTCGCACACCAAACCCTGATGTTTTGTGTAATCAAAAAATTAAATTCAAAGCATTTTTAGACTATGCGCTTAACTTAGGTGCAGATAAAATCTCTACTGGACACTACGCCAGAATCACACAAGAAAATGACCTATTCCAGCTTAAAGTTGGCTTGGATAATAATAAGGACCAAAGTTATTTCCTGCATCTTTTAAACCAGCACCAACTTTCAAAAAGTCTATTCCCCTTAGGTGAAATCAACAAAGATGAAGTTCGAAAGATTGCCGCAGAAAATGGCTTTATCACTGCTGATAAAAAAGACTCAACAGGTATTTGCTTTATTGGTGAACGTAATTTTTCTGAATTTTTACAGACTTACCTGCCCACACAACAAGGTGATATTGTTGATGAAAACGGGCAATTTATCAAACACCATCAAGGCTTGGCGTTTTATACTATTGGTCAGCGCAAAGGCTTAGAAATTGGGGGTGGCTTTGGCACCTCAGGAGCGCCTTGGTTTGTTGCTGATAAACGATTAAAAAACAATGAATTGTTGGTAGTACAAGGCGATAACCCGCTACTTTATCATCAATCCTTAAGCGCATCAAACCCACATTGGATTACAGCAACACCAACTTTTCCATTAAAATGTATGGCAAAAATACGCTATCGTCAAGTACCACAAGACTGCACGATTAGTGATCAAGATGGCGAGATACAAGTCAAATTTGACCAGCCACAACGCGCAATTACACCTGGACAATCGGTCGTTTTTTACGCCCAAGATGTTTGCCTTGGTGGTGCCATTATTAAAACTCGTAGAACTTAAAAATGAACAAATTCAAGCAACGCACCTTAGCACTTGCCTCTTTATTACAAAGCACAACTTTGGTTGACCAACTGGCAAACACTGGTACTTGTAATGCTCAAGGCAACGAAGTCAGTCTAAAAAGTATCATGAACAACAGTACAAATATTGAAGAGGTATTTCAATCATCAAAAGACTTATCTATTGGTCTTCATTCGCTCAAAAATGTATTCAGCAAAAAACAAAAAAATACACAAAATATTATTTTCTATGCGTTAGCACTGATTAACCTTGAAAAGAAATTAATGAAAAACCAAGACTTTTTGTCACAAATATCAAATGAAATTAACCAAATTAAAAAGCAAAAATTTTTTGAAATCTCTCATTCTAATTCCTTGGCACGCTTAGGCGAACTCTACAAATCTACCTTAGGCGAACTCAATCCAAGAATCATGGTAAGGGGTGAGCAGCTTTATTTGTCCAATCAACACACAGCAAATCACATTAGGGCATTGCTATTATCGGGCATTCGGGCAGTATCTTTATGGAAATCGCAAGGCGGGAAAACTTGGCATTTGCTGCTTAATAAAAAACAATCACTTAAATTAATAGAGACCTTTATATAAATAGTCGCCCCTTAAAAACCACTCCAAACAAACCAAAACCACCCATTTTGCCAACCATCTAAATCAACAAAACTGCTTTTTATACAGCACCACAAAAAACCTTAGGTATTTTACAAAAAATAAGCCCAGTTTTTGCCAAAACAAAAAAATAGTGGCTATCACCAGCCATTTTCTCAAATTCCAAGCACAGGCAGCCATTAAAACATTAATCTCATCACCAACTTGCCCTTTGAGTAGGTTTCTAGAGAGTCTAAAATCTGATTTAAGATGTCCGATAATCGGCTCAATCGCTGCGCGTCTTTTACACAGTTTGCGCTTTTTGTCTTGTTGATAACGATTGTCTCGCTTAAGGGCTTTTTTAGGCAGGATGATGTTTGCACCGAGCACTACCTTTGCACCAACATAGCCTCGGTCGCATACCGCTTGTTTGATGGGTGTG
>NZ_UEXF01000035.1:0-21383 GCF_900127505.1 thiotrophic endosymbiont of Bathymodiolus puteoserpentis (Logatchev)
GATCCAAGTGGCAAATCAGAAGCAGGTAAATCTTATGTTGTGTTTGGCAAAGCCAACGGTAGTGCTATTGATCTGAGCACCATTGCTAATGCAAACAACCCTTTAGGGGGCTTTGTGATTAATGGTGAGGCAGTAGGTGATTCTAGTGGCTTCTCAGTCTCCAGCGCAGGCGATGTCAACGGCGATGGCTTGGATGATTTGATTGTGGGTGCTCGGGGTGCCAATTCAAGTACAGGTAAATCTTATGTTGTGTTTGGTAAAGCCAACAGCAATGCCATTAATCTAAGCACTATTGCTGATGCAAGCAACCCTACAGGGGGTTTTGTGATTAATGGCGAGGCGGCGGGTGACCAAAGTGGCTTCTCAGTCTCCAGCGCAGGCGATGTCAACGGCGATGGCTTAGATGATTTGATTGTTGGTGCCTACGATTACGATGCTGAACTGGCTAGATCTTATGTTGTGTTTGGTAAAGCCAACAGCAATGCCATTAATCTAAGCACTATTGCTGATGCAAGCAATCCCACAGGGGGCTTTGTTATCAATGGCGAGTCAGAGCATGGTTATAGTAACATCTCAGTCTCCAGCGCAGGCGATGTCAACGGCGATGGCTTGGATGATTTGATTGTAGGTGCGAGTGCTGCTGCTCCAAGTGGCAAATCATATGCAGGTAAATCTTATGTTGTGTTTGGTAAAGCCAACAGCAGTGCCATTGATCTAAGTGCCATTGCTGATGCAAGCAACCCTACAGGGGGCTTTGTGATTAATGGCGAGACAACGAATGATAATAGTGGCTGCTCAGTCTCCAGCGCAGGCGATGTCAACGGCGATGGCTTGGATGATTTGATTGTGGGTGCCTTTAAAGTCAATTCAAGTGGTAAAGTACATGCAGGTAAATCTTATGTTGTGTTTGGTAAAGCGGACAGTAGTGCTATTAATCTAAGCACCATTGCTGATGCAAGTAACCCTTTAGGGGGCTTTGTAATTAATGGTGATGCAGCGTATGATCGTAGTGGCTACTCAGTCTCCAGCGCAGGCGATGTCAACGGCGATGGCTTGGATGATTTGATTGTGGGTGCTAGGTATGCCGATCCAAGTGGAAAATCAGAAGCAGGTAAATCTTATGTTGTGTTTGGCAAAGCCAACGGTAGTGCTATTGATCTGAGCACCATTGCTAATGCAAACAACCCTTTAGGGGGCTTTGTGATTAATGGTGAGGCGGCGGGTGATCAAAATGGCTACTCAGTCTCCAGCGCAGGCGATGTCAACGGCGATGGCTTGGATGATTTGATTGTTAGTAGCTATCAGGCCGACCCAAATGGCAGACTATCTGCAGGTAAATCTTATGTCATCTTCGGCAAAACCGACACCGATGCCATAGACTTAGCAAATTTGAGCGGTGATTCCAAATACGCTATTGACTACTTAGGCGACAAGAATGCCAACACACTCACAGGCACCTATAACGATGAAATCTTTGTTGCCGGCGCAGGCGACGACACCCTAACAGGCAACGGTGGCATGGATGTGTTTAACGCAGGCTTAGGTAAAGACAGTATTCACATTAATTTCGGTAACATCGTCGCACTAGAACAAACCGGCGCAGGCAACCGTGCCCGTGTGGATGGCGGTGGCGGTATTGATACCCTTGTATTAGAAGGTGCAGACTTAACTCTAGATCTAACCAAGATCAACGACAAACGCATCCAAGACATTGAAGTTATTGATATTACAGGCTCAGGTGAAAACACCCTAAAACTCAATTTAGATGATTTATTACACGCTTCTAGTAGCACTAATATTCTTAAAGTATTGGGTGATAACAGCGATAAAGTAAATGCTGCTGGTTTTAGTGATTCAACAATTGATAAGACTGTTGATGGTATCACTTATGATGTTTACACTCATAGTGACGCCAATACACATGCTGGTGTTGAACTTTGGGTTCAGCAAGAGATTGTAATGCTTTAGGATATAGACATAAGCCAGATAATAGATAATAAGGTTTGACAAAAATGTAACACCCTATTCTTTCGTGTCGCTACTAAAGTGGCTCCATGGCAATCTCTGCGTTAGCAAGGAAAGTCTTCTTCCAATTTTGTAGATTCTGAGGCAAAATATTATGCTTGCTGGCAATCTGCACTATGGTGCTTTCATTTTGTAGTAATTCAAGTACTAATTTAGTCTTGAATGCTGAGGTATATTTTGTTCGTTTTTTACTCATTTTTTTACTCCGATTTTTTTGTTTAGTTTAACTCGTTCGAAATAAGAAAGTTTAAATTGTTGTCTGAAATTGTTGGGGTTTTATATTATGAGTTATGCAAAAGTCTCTATATAATGGTTCATATAACATATATGTTGTGCTTATGCTGTTATGTATCGAAAATTTAAAATTTAATTAAAAAAAGGAGTTGTACTTATGAAAAAATTACTTATCTCGTTCGTTACTTTATTCTCATTCAATGCATTCGCATTCGCACACGAATATAGTGCTTTTGCACTAGATGACTGGTGGTGGCTTTTAATTCTTTAAAAGTCTAATGGTGAAGCCATGAATAACATAGGTTCACTCGTTTTTTTCTAATTAACATAAAATCTAATTAGATAGAAGACAGTAGTTTATTGGTAAAGTAAAATTCTTTCTGTAAATTGAAATCTATTCCATCTCCATTTACTCTATTCTACTTTTAAATATATTCTGCCACTAATCGACTGTTCCGATGCTTCTATGACAATGGCAGACACCAGCCTTAGACAAGATTCCTTATTAGCAAATATATTTGCTATTTTGGTTTGTTGTTTAACCGTTTGATTAAGCCGTTCAATTATATTACTTGTTCTGAGGCGTTTTTTATTAAATTCACATAAGCCCCTGCCAAATACCGTTAAATCTTTTGGGGTATTATTCTCAGCCCACTGACTGAGCTTTGGTATAGACTTTTTATAACGCTCAACAAATAAATCAAGCTGATGCTTGGCGTCATTTTGATTGGTTGCATTAAAGATTGCTTGGATATCGCAGGCAACTTTACTCTTAAGGTCGCGCTTTGTGACATAGCTTTGTGCATTTTTCTGTAAGTGGAACTGACAACATTGCCAAGCAACATTAGGCATAACTGCTTTGCGTGCAACCTTAATGCTATGATGTGCATCATTAACCGTTAATTTTACCCCGTGCAAGCCTCGTTTATGTAAATCTTTAAAGAACTCACGCCAGTGCATTTCAGCTTCACTCAGGCTAACCTGAGCGCCCAATACTTCTCGTTTACCTTACCAATGGCAATCACACACAGCACAGTCTCTAACCATACCATCTGCACGCACTTGCTCATACCTAGCATCAACCAATAAATAATCTCTTTTATTGCGCCAATCCGAAAGGCTTGCGTCTAGCTCTTTTGAAGTGTTTGACGCCATCTGTGCAGAGACTTCAAATCCACATATTTGTTCAACAATATTATTAACCTTACGAGTGCTAACATCATTGATGTACATCTCACTTAGGGCAATACTTAGTGCGCGCTCGGAGCGCAAGCCTTTCTCTAAACAATTGGGATAAAAACCACTGTCTCGTGTTTGTGGCACAGATAAATCTAACTGACCAATACGCGTCTTAATGCGTTTTGGTTTGTAACCATTAGCATAATCCAATTGATCGTTACTACGCTAATAGTGCCCAGCACCTAGGTGTTGTTCTCGCTCTAGTCGCATAGCCTGATTAAACAATATCTCCATGGCTTGTGGTATAGCTTCCATACCGTAAGTTGAGATTAACTCATGCACGCTATTTATGCAAAGATCTCCTTAGGTATTGTTGGCAGTATTATTCAAGCATAGATAGATTTTTAATCATAATTCATTTAGATAAAGGGGGATATCATCCGTTTAATTGGCATTATTGCTACAGACTTGAAAAGTTAATGGTGTTAGGCTATTTTGAAAGTAATTTTTATTTTCTCGATAAAACCAAAGTGTTTAAATGCTGTGTTTTACGAATAACTTTATTTGATACATTCGTTAGGATAGCTAAGTTTGAGGCTTGCCACACAGGTAAATCACGCATATGGTCACCGATATAGTCAAAGCCTTGCTTGCCAAAACGCTCAATTAGCTTATCAGCTTTATTGTGTGAAGAGAGGTTAAAGTGTTTGTTGCTTGCCATTACATCGTCAAATAAACCTGTATGTTTGGCTACTTTGCGTGCGTAAAACCCGTGAGAGGCAGTGGCAAGGATAACTTGCACACCTTCTTTTTTACACTTATTAATATAGTCAATGGTAGTTTGGTTATAGGGCAGGGTGCTGATGTCGATATCGCAATGCTTGATGAGTTGTTCTTTGAGGTAACCTTTGCCTTGTAGTAGCCAAAATGGATATAGCGCTATTAGCCAAGGGCTTTTTTTTAGCGTTGCAATAGAAGATTCAAATAGTAAATCGGTATCAATCAGCGTATGGTCTAGATCGACAATTAAAGGGATATTTTTATTCATTGTTGATTATTCCAGTTCACTCCATTTTTCATAATAGCGCTCTAAGTCGGCTTCCAAGCGAGAGAGGCGGATAAGTGCATCTTGCGATTCGTCTTGCTGGAAAAACTCAGGGTCAGAGAGTTTTAGTTGTATTTCTCCGATTTCAATCTCTGCTTTTTCGATTTTCTCAGGTAGTGTGGTGAGTTCTTGTTGTTGCTTATAAGTGAGTTTTTTCTTTGACGCATCATCGGCTTGCTTGGTTTGTTTGGTTTTGGTCTTTCCTTTTTTATTTAGAGTGTCTTGTTTTTGCAATAAATAATCATCATAACCACCTGCATATTGTTCAATAATACCATCACCATCCATGACAACCGTAGAGCCAACGACATTGTTAAGAAAAGTTCTGTCATGTGAGATTAAAATCAGTGTACCTGTGTAGTCCACTAACATCTCTTCTAAGAGTTCTAAAGTTTCTACATCAAGGTCATTGGTGGGTTCGTCAAGCACTAATAAGTTAGCAGGTTGCGAGAGAATTTTAGCGAGCATTAGGCGATTTTTTTCACCACCAGAAAACATTCTAATGGGTGCCATCGCTTGCTTACCAGTGAATAAGAATTGGCGCAGATAACCAATAATATGCTTGCTTTTGCCGCCAATATCAATCCGTTCTCGACCACCTGAGACAAAATCCATGGCTTTCATATTTGGCTCAAGATTTTCACGCATTTGGTCAAAGTAGGCTAATTTAATGGTTTTAGAGCGACGAATCGTGCCACTGTCAGGTTGTAATTCGTCAAGTAGCAACTTAATAAAAGTAGATTTACCTGTGCCGTTACCACCAATAATACCGATTTTCTCACCTTTTAAAATCAGCATAGAAAATTCTTTGATCAGCTCTAAATCGTTGATTTTATAAGATATTTTTTTGACTTCAAACACCAGTTTTGAGGCGCGTTTTTCGTCTTCTGCTACTGAGTGTATTTTGACTTTTCCTTGCTTTTGACGACGATTAACAAAGGAGGCTCGCATCTCTTGTAAGGAGCGTACTCTGCCTTCATTACGCGTTCTTCTTGCCTTAATACCTTGACGAATCCAGACTTCTTCTTGTGCGAGTTTTTTGTCAAATCTTTGGTTGGCTAATTCCTCTGAGTTGAGTAGATTGTCTTTGCGTTTGACATAATCCTGATAGCCACATTCAAATATATTTAAATTGCCACGGTCAAGGTCAAATACTTTATTGACAATACCAGCGACAAAAGATCGGTCGTGACTAATGAGCACTAAAGTGCCATGAAAATCTCTGAGCATTTTCTCCAAATCAAGAATAGCGGTGATATCCATATGGTTGGTTGGCTCATCTAGTAGTAAGATATTGGGCTCTTGTATTAAGGCCTTTGCCAACATTACGCGCCTGCGCCAACCGCCTGATAAAGTAGATAAAATTGCCTCTGGACTTAAGGTGAAGCGTTGCAAAATGGTTTCGATTTTGTGTAGGTACTGCCAAGCATCCAATTGGTCAATTTTTTCTTGTAATTTAGTAGCTTGGTCTAATTCCCCATCTGCCATTAAGTGTTGATATTGTATGAGTGTCATCCCAATATCACCCAAACCCTCAGCAACAATATCAAATAAATTCTTGTCATTGTTCTCGGGCGGTGTTTGCTCTAGATAGCTGATTTTAATGCCGTTTTTAACTTTTAGTTTTCCATCATCTGGCTCAATCTCACCTGCTAAAACACGCATAAAGGTTGATTTCCCCTCACCATTGCGACCAATTAGTGCAATTTTTTCACCTTTTAAAATAGTCGCACTAACCTCATTTAAGATAGGTTTTTCAGAAAAACTAAGAGAAAGATTGTCAAGTGTAATCAGTGGCATAGGTTAAAATTATTCAATTTATTATGTGTTATTTTATTGTGCGTTATTTTATTCAATTTTTACTACTGTTAACACTTATTAATCCTATTTATGCTGATGAGAGTATTGATGTCACCAGTTTTACCACGCCAAAACAAGAACGGCGCTACCACAATTTAATTAATGAGATTCGTTGCCCTGTATGTCAAGGGCAAAGTATCGGTGGTTCAAATGCAGGATTAGCCAAAGATTTAAGAGAAAAGGTTAGGGGGTTAATTTTAAAGCAAAAAACCGATGATGATATTCGTAGATTTATGACCGATAGATACGGCGATTTTGTCGTGTTTAAACCACCTATGAATAAGGACACTTATTTGTTATGGTTTGCGCCGTTTATCTTTTTACTGTTTGCTGTATTCTTTCTTGCTCGCACTTTTAACACTAAAAAAGAACCTGTTAAAATGGATACGACTAAGGCTAAGAATTTACTTAAATGAAAGAGCTAATCGTTAGAACTAACGGTCGTGGTGCGATTGAAATCACTCAGCAAGTCAATGAAATAGTTGCTGAGCAAAGTGACGCACAGTTGTGTCATATATTTGTCACACATACCTCGGCATCACTCATAATTACTGGCAATGAAGATGCGAACTTGCTCTTAGATGTTGAAGGTTATTTTCAAGACACTATCGCAGATGCCAACCCAAACTATCGTCATAACAATGAAGGCGATTTTGATATGTCAGGGCATATTCGCAGCATTCTCACAGGCGAGTCAAAAACCATCCCTGTGGTTGATAACAAATTAGCACTGGGTAAATATCAAGGCTTGTTTTTGTATGAGCATCGTGGTGATGAAAATAACAGAAAACTACTCATAACACTCTTATGAGTAGTGAAACTGAGCTCAGTGATTTAATGGTAGCAGCCTATACACACCAAAAAAATGACGAGATATCTTTGGCAATTCAAGCATGGAATGCATTGATTAACCACCCGTCCACGGATAAATATTTGAGAGCCAATGCACATCTAAGTTTGGGGCGTTTACACCAATTACAAGGTAATGATGATTTGGCGATTGAGAGTATTTCAAATGCCATCAAGGCTAATCCGAATAGTAGCGAGGCGCATTTTTGTTTGGCGCATATGGCACAAAAGAAAGAAGACTTTGAGCTAGCAATTACACACTTTGAAAGTGTCTTAGCGCTAAACAGCAAAGATTGTGGTGCATTTAATAATTTGGGTAATTGTTACGATAGATTGGAAAAAACCACTGAAGCGATTGAGGCATATTCTAAAGCCATTGAGCTAGATAAAGGTTATATCGCTGCTGTTTACAATCGTGGTAATGCGTTTTTGAAGTTAGGAAAAGAGGATTTAGCATATAAAGATTTGTCAAAAGCCATTGAATTAGACACAAATTTTTATCAAGCCTATTATAATCGTGGCACTTTGCTTAAGCGACTGGGAAAATCAGACCAAGCACAGCAAGATTTAGATAGGGCAAAAATATTAGCACAGCAAGATTTAGAAAGCCAAGAGGCGCTATGCAAAACACATTAAGAAAGTATGAATATTCGAGAAAATAACACATTAATTACCTATTTGTCCTCATTCAACGACATTATTTATACGCCTGAAAAATGCCAAAAACTCTTAGATAACAATACATTAGACATTGCATTGGTCACAGTTAACAATGATATTGTTCAAGTCAAACAATTTTCAAAAATTTTTGCTCAGTCTAATTACAAGACTATGCAGATGCTTGTTAAAAAAACTCAGATACATCTTAACCAGCAAAAAAAAATCATACTAAATTTTTATATCCATTATTTCAAGTCTAATGCTATCATTGGTGAGAAATCTATTAGCCAGCATCCAGACTTAATTGTTGTTTTAGGTTGTAATCGTCCCAGTCTTGATAAGCGTATATCTTATGCTATTCAAATTGCCAATCAACATCCTAGCACTCCTATTTTATTAAGTGGCGGCGGTTTTAATATTAATATGACAGAGGGTGATTACATACACAGTCAGCTCAAAAAATCTGGCATTAAAAACGAAATTATTTTAGAAACTTTATCTATGGATACTATTGCTAACGCTTTATTTTCAAAAATAATTCTGCGTCAATATAGCAAACTTAGCGCCATTAAAAATATTGAGATTATCACTTCTAAATTTCATTTACCTCGTGCTCTGTACTATTTCAAAACTATTTTTAATAGTTTAGAGTCCAAATCTAGCTTTAATTTTTGTGCTCAAGGTCCTGCTACTGCTACTGATGCTCAGGTAGAATTTTTATCTGAGCACGAACTCTCTACCGAATTAAACGCCATGCAAGCTCTTAGCGTATTTAACAACCCTAAAAAGCACTCAATAGACGATATGCAAAGCTTAATAGAGCTTTTGAAAAACCATAATCTATACCAAGATCGCTATGATATTTTGCGAATACTATTGCCACACTGTTAAAGTTTTTGTTGTCATTTGCTTGTAAAATACCCATCTTGTAATAAAATTATAATAAATTTAAGGGTAAAAAAATGAATGAAGATAATAAGTTAGTGGCAGAAAGAAGGTCAAAATTAGCCACCTTGAGAGAGTCAGGCAATCCATTTGTTAATAATTTTCAGCCGAAGGATTTTGCCAAAGATGTTTCAGCGTCTTATGGGTCTGTTTCTAAAGAAGCGTTAGATGAGAAAGCTATTGAAGTTTCAATGGCAGGGCGCATTATGCTTAAACGCGTGATGGGCAAGGCGAGTTTTGCACACATTCAAGATAGCAGCGCTCAGATTCAATTATTTGTTACCCGTGATGAATTGCCTGAGGGCTTTTACAATGAACAGTTTAAAAAATGGGATATTGGCGATATTGTTGGCGTTAAAGGCACATTATTTAAAACTAAAGTTGGTGAATTATCAGTGCGTGTCAGCGAGATAAAATTACTGACTAAGTCTCTACAACCCTTACCTGAAAAGTTTCATGGTTTGAACGACCAAGAGACTCGTTATCGTCAGCGTTATGTTGATTTAATTATGAATCAAGACTCACGCGATGTTTTTAAGCGTCGTGGTCAAATTGTTAGCTATATCCGACATTTCTTTGATAAAAATGATTTTATGGAAGTGGAAACACCGATGTTGCAAAGCATTCCAGGTGGGGCAACTGCCAAACCGTTTGAGACGCATCACAATGCGCTAGATATGCAAATGTTCTTGCGTATTGCTCCCGAACTCTATCTTAAGCGTTTGATTGTTGGTGGTATGGATAGAGTATTTGAAATCAATCGTAATTTTAGAAATGAAGGCTTGTCCACACGCCATAATCCAGAATTTACGATGATTGAGTTTTATCAGACATATGCCACTTATCACGATTTAATGGATTTAACCGAAAACCTGTTTAAAGGTATTGCCACTGATGTTTGCGGTAGTGCTACCATTCAATATCAAGGCGATGAATTTGATTTTTCTAAAGCCTTTGAGCGCATTAGTGTGTTTGATTCAATTTTGCAGTACAATCCAGAGCTTTGTGCAGAGGATTTAGCTGAAGATAACGCTAGCACCACTGCCAAAAAATTAGGCATTCAAGTTAAAGAAAGTTGGGGCTTAGGTAAAATCCAAATTGAGATTTTTGAAGCCACGGTAGAGGGGAAACTAATACAACCAACTTTCATCACCGAGTATCCAACTGAAGTATCACCCTTAGCGCGTCGCAATGATGACAACCCATTTATTACCGATAGATTTGAATTGTTCATTGGTAGTCGTGAAATTGCCAACGGTTTTTCTGAGTTAAATGACGCTGAAGACCAAGCTGAGCGTTTTAAAAAGCAAGTGCTGGAGAAAGATGCAGGCGATGATGAAGCGATGCACTATGACAGCGATTATATTCGTGCACTGGAGTATGGGATGCCTCCAACCGCAGGTGAGGGTATCGGTATTGACCGTTTAGTGATGTTATTCACCGACTCACCTTCTATTCGAGATGTGTTGCTGTTCCCACACATGAAACCCGAATCTTAAGTATCATCTTTTCACTTTCTAGTATGCTAGGTATTTAAAATTAAAAAACATAAAGAAAACAATGAATCAAGATTCCTACCAATCAATGCTTGTTACAGTGCAAGCCTTTCATGACAAACACGATTTTAAAAACAATGGCGGCGAAGACTTGGCTTATCGAGTGGCGTTAATGGCAGAAGAGTTAGGTGAGATATCGGCTTGCGTCACCAAGGGAAAATCTAAACAAGATTTAGCTGAAGAATCGGCAGATTTATTAATTTTATTAATGGGCACAGCGATTAGTGCTGAATTTGATTTGAATGAAGCGTTTTGGCAGAAGATGGAAAAAATCAACAAACGCAAATCAAAGATGGTAAACGGCAAAATCCGAGTATCAGAATTTAAAGGGATTGATAAAAATTAACTTTTAGTTGATAATTGTTTTATTTTAGTTGACAATCAAGTTATGCACCAATCTACTTTAGAAATTCGTAAAAAAATTATTGATGCGCTTCGTAGTGATATTGTTGATTTAAACAACCATATTCAACGGCAATTCAATATTAGTAGACAGGCGGTTAATAAATATTTGAGAGTCTTGGAAGAAGAAGGCTTTCTAACCTCTTTTGGCAAGACTAAAAATAAAAATTATCAGTTGGGTGAAATTCGTCAGCAGTCAAAAATAATAAAATTAGATAAAAAAATTGACGAATTTGATGTTTACAGCCAAGATTTTAAATGGGTGGTAGAAAACGCCCCAAAAAATATTCAAGAAATTGTTGATTGGGGTTTTACCGAGATTTTAAATAATGCTATAGACCACGCTCAAGCCAAAACAGTTTTTATTGTTTTAAGTATAAAAGAGAAAGAATTATTCTTGACTATTTGCGATGATGGTGAAGGTATTTTTAATAGAATCAAAAGAATTAAAGACTTTGATAGTGACCAACGAGTTGTTTTAGAGTTATCTAGAGGTAAGCTGACAACAGATGATGAAAACCACACTGGACTGGATATATTCTTTTCAATAGAGGCTTTTGATTTTTTTGCTATTTATTCAAATAATCATCTTTACAATTTTAACAATAATACTGAAATTAATTTGGAAAAATATGGTTTTGAAAAAGTATTTAAAATGGGCGATGATTTAGGTTTTTCAACAGCTGTTCGTATGTCAATCAAATTGTCAAGCACAACCAAATTAAAAGATGTGTTTGATAAATTTGCTAAAGCACCAGAATTTGAATTTGACACTACTATTGTGTCACTTTATTTGGTTAATGAAAAGCAAAATCTGGTTTCAAGGTCACAAGCTAAGCAGGCGACTAATCGTCTAGAAGAGTTCAAATTTGTAACTTTTGATTTTAAAGGCATTGGAAGTATCGGACAAGGGTTTGCCGATGAGCTGTTTCGAGTTTATCCCAATAAAAATCCACAGATAAGTTTTGACTATGTAAACGCAGATGTTGAAGTTGAAAAAATGATAAAGAGGGTGAAAAAATGAATAATATTTTAACGATTGATGGGCCAAGTGGTGTCGGTAAGGGTACAGTAGCTCGAGTGATGGCACAAAAATTGGGCTGGAGCTTATTAGATTCTGGCGCGATTTATCGTGCTTTTGCTTTGGCAGTTGATGCTAGAGGGATAAATATTGGTGATGAAGATGCTTTAGAAGACATTGCACAAACACTTGATTTAACATTTAAGACCGAAGAGGATAGTGAATTGGTTAGTGTCTTTTTGGATGGCAAAGATGTGTCTAAAATCCTGCGCACTGAACAAACGGGTGAGATGGCATCTAAAATTGCTTCTATCGGTGTGGTGCGTTCAGCATTATTAAAGCGTCAACAAGACTTCGCACAAAACACACCAGGGCTAGTTGCAGACGGGCGTGATATGGGTACAGTGGTATTTTTTGAGGCGCCGTTCAAAGTATTTTTAACGGCAAGTAGCAAAGAACGCGCACAAAGACGCTTAAAACAATTGCAAGCACAAGGCACTACGGGTATAATTTCGCAAATCTTGGCAGATGTGGTGGCAAGAGATGAGCGAGATTCTTCTCGCAAAAACTCGCCACTGAAGCCTGCCAATGACGCTTTTATTATTGATACCACTGAGTTGTCAATTGATGAAGTGATTGCTCAGGTGAGCAAATTAGTAAAACAATAGGTTAAAATCTGAGCGGTCAGATTTTATAAATAAACCAACCCGACAAATACCAACTTTATACCGTTGTTGGATTATTTAGCGGTCAATATCAAAAAAAAAACAATATGTCAGAATCATTTGCAGAGCTATTTGAAAATAGCGTAGAACAACAAAATACCAAAATAGGTGCCTTATTAATGGGTACTGTCGTTAGCATCAATCGCGAAAAAGCGGTTATCAGTGTTGGACTAAAATCAGAAGCCTTTATATCTCTAGACCAATTTAAAGATGCCAAAGGTGAATTAGAAATTCAAGAAGGCGATGTCGTAGAAGTTGCTTTGGAGTCTATTGATGATGGCTTAGGTCATACTCTATTATCTCGTGAAAAAGCCAAGCGTATTAAATTGTGGCAGTCACTTGAAACTGCAATGAATGCTAAAGAAGTAGTAACTGGTGTTGTTACTGGCTCTGTTAAAGGTGGTTTGACAGTTGATATTGGTGTTGTTAAAGCGTTCCTACCAGGTTCATTGGTGGATACTCATCCAGTTAAAGATTTTGCGTATTTAATTGGTCAAGAAGTTGAAGCGATTGTTATTAAGATGGATGAAGTTAGAAACAATATTGTTATTTCTAGAAAAGCAGTTATGCAAGAAGCGAATTCTGCAGACAGAGAAGCTTTACTTGAGACACTTGAAGAAGGTGTGGAAATTGAAGGTGTGGTTAAGAACCTTGCAGATTACGGTGCATTTGTTGATCTTGGTGGTATTGATGGTTTATTACATATTACTGATATCTCATGGCAGCGTGTTAATCACCCGTCTGAGAAGTTGAACATTGGTGACAAAATTAAAGTTAAGGTGCTTAATTGCGATAAAGAGAAGATGCGTGTATCGCTAGGCCTTAAGCAATTAACAGCAAGCCCTTGGGATAACATTTCTGATCGTCTGCCATTAGGTAAGAAGGTTTCAGGCACGGTTTCTAACCTGACAGATTATGGTGCATTTGTGCGTATTGAAGAGGGGGTTGAAGGTTTGGTGCATGTTTCAGAAATGGATTGGACAAATGCCAATGCCCGCCCATCTAAGTTTGTTAAATTAGGTCAAGAAGTTGATGTGGTTGTGTTGGATGTTCAAGAGTCTAAGCACCGTATTTCATTATCAATGAAGCAAGCACAAGAAAATCCTTGGGAAGCATTTGAAGCAACACACAATAAGGGCGATAAGATTGGTGTTAATGTTAAGTCAATTACAGACTTTGGTTTATTTGTTGGACTTCCAGGCGGTATTGATGGTTTAATCCACTTAGCAGATATTTCTTGGGAAAAGTTACCTGCAGATGAATTGGTTTCTAATTATTCTAAAGGACAAGAATTTGATGTTATTATTCTAAATATTGATGCTGAGAAAGAGCGCATCTCCTTAGGTATTAAACAATTAGATGAAGATGACTTTATGTCTTACGCTTCGTTACACAAGAAAGGCGCTATCGTTAAAGGTGTGGTTGCTGAAGTGGACTCAAGAGGTGCAGTTATTACATTGGCAGAAGGCATCACTGGTTATTTGAAAGCGGGTGAAATCTCAACAGAGCGTGTTGATGATGTAAGTACTATTTTTAAAGTTGCTGATGAAATTGAAGTAGCAATTGTTAATATTGACAGAAAATCTCGTAATATTACTGTTAGTATCAAAGCGAAAGATTCTGCTGAAGAAAAAGCAGCAATGGAAGACTACAATAAGCAGTCGTCTGATGCGGTAGAAGGCGCAACTTTAGGTGATTTATTAAAGAAAGCTAAAGATTAAAGTTATTTTTGATTTGAATATATGAAAAAAACTGACCTTATTTTTAAATTATCAGAGGACTCTGTGCTCTCTAAAATAGAAGTAAAAATGTGTGTAGATGCTATTTTAACGGCATTAACAAAAGGTATTGCTTCTGGTGAGGGTGTAGAAATCAGAGGTTTTGGTAGTTTTTATAGAAAACATAAAAAAGCACGCTTAGGCATCAATCCAAGAACCAACGAAAGAACGCAGGTTGGTGAGAAGTTTATGCCGTTTTTTAAGTCAGGAAAATCACTTAGAGAAGTTGTCAATAAGAGTTAATTTGATAGTGTATTAATGTATAATTTCACTTTTTTATGGGGCGTTAGCTCAGTTGGTAGAGCATCGGACTTTTAATCCGCTGGTCGAGCGTTCAAATCGCTCACGCCCCACCATATTAAGTTAGATAAGTTAGATAAGTAACAATAAACATCACTCTGAAAACAATGAGGATTGTTTATGAAAGTTATATCGATAGTATCAACTAAAGGCGGTGTCGGAAAAACGACACTTACAGCCAATCTAAGCGGATGTTTATCCGCTATAGATAAGAAAGTTCTAATGATAGACGCTGACCCTCAGCCCAGTCTATCTTCCTATTACAAAATTTTAGAACAAGCCCAAGGTGGCTTGACTGAAATTTTGACCGATCCTCAAAATGTAAATAGCTGTATTAGTAAAACACAATATGGCGATTTAATTTATTCAAACGACCACAGTAATCAATTACAGCCATGGCTTGCCAGCAAAGGGGATGGTCGTTTCAGGTTAAAAATTGCAATTAATAAACTTGTTGAAGAATACGATTACATTCTAATAGACACTCAAGGTGCTAAAGGTAATTTACAAGATGCTGCCGTCTTGGCGGCAGATATTTTAATTTCACCAATGCCACCTGAAATGGCAGTAATTAAAGAACTTGAGCGTGGCACGCTATCAATGCTCTCAGACCTTCAAAGTTATAAGAATATGGGTATTAATGTCCCCAGTCTATTTGGTGTTATTTAGTCGCCCCTTAAAAACCCACTCCAACCAAAACAAACCAAACCCCCCATTTTTCCAACCATCTAAATCAACAAAACTGCTTTTTATCCAGCACCACAAAAAACCTTAGGTATTTTACAAAAAATAAGCCCAGTTTTTGCCAAAACAAAAAAATAGTGGCTATCACCAGCCATTTTCTCAAATTCCAAGCACAGGCAGCCATTAAAACATTAATCTCATCACCAACTTGCCCTTTGAGTAGGTTTCTAGAGAGTCTAAAATCTGATTTAAGATGTCCGATAATCGGCTCAATCGCTGCGCGTCTTTTACACAGTTTGCGCTTTTTGTCTTGTTGATAACGATTGTCTCGCTTAAGGGCTTTTTTAGGCAAAATGATGTTTGCACCGAGCACTACCTTTGCACCAACATAGCCTCGGTCGCATACCGCTTGTTTGATGGGTTTGTTTCTGTTGCTATTAGCATGGCTTATGGCAACATTTAAGGTTTTTGAGTCGTGAATATTTTTATCATGACTGGCNTGACATCTAATTGAGAAAAGAGCTCTGAATGAAAAAGATTTGATTGGGTGGATATTGGGCTGGATTTAGTTAACATTTTTTTAAGCAAAACGACCAAGAAATAAGAGGTATTTTAGCAAAAGTTGGTTGATTTGTCTATGGTTATTGTTGGTTTTATTGTTATAAATCAATTTGTTGTGTGGTTTTTAAGGGTTGACTAAGTAGCATTCATGCTCAAAGAAGTTCATATGGCGGTATGTCTTCATCTTAGTGTCGTAGGCACTATAAGCCTTTGTATGTTTGTCACTATTGGTCCATTTACTACCTTTTTTGAAGTCAATGTGAATGTTAAGTTGTTTGTTGTTAAATTCAACATTTTTGATAAACCATGGGGAGTTGATTCCGAGCGCTTGGGTGAATATATTTTGCATTTTAGATGTCTTTTTGAGTATGAAATTATGGGTATATTTTAATAGGGTTACCCACTCAGTTTTCAAAAGAACCATATTTTTGCATGTTTCACTCCTTTTTCTTGTCGGATTAAAGAGTGGTTAATATACCCTTTGGCCGACTAATTGAGTGTTGCACTTATGGGTTGAATTCGCCTTCGTCATTTGTTGCAAATCAAATAATTATAAGTTATACTACACAAATCACAAATCTTATGTTTCACACACAACATTAATAAATGACCCAAACACAACAAAAATCTTTAATTTCCATTGTTTTTATTTTGTTAATAGCAGGTCTTATTGTTTCTTTAAATGTAGACAATCAAGATACCCAATCTAGTGTTTCAGTTATCACCCCATCTAATACAAATACCTCAGTTGATAACCACGCACAAGTAACACCCAGTAACAACACTAACAACACTAACACCAATACACAAGCCAATACCAACCAAACCCAAGACCCATTTAACCCAAGCAACAATTCAAATAACAAGTCAAACCAAGTAAGTAACGAGGCTACTAATAATGACCCGCGCCTACCACCAGGCTTCCCTAAGCCACTGCCACCCTTAGATAAAGAGGAAATCAAACAAACGGATGCACTCATTACTGAGGCAGACGGCATTATTGCTAAGATGGACAGTCTTATTGCTGGGCTAAATCTGCCAGTGGTGCCATTGAGCGAACAACAGCAAAAAGAACTAGACAAACGACGAGCTACCCAGCAACAAAAGATTAAAGACATTAAAGCGCAACTAGAAGCTTTAAAACAAAACCCGTAATAACAATACACATGACAAAGGATAAAGAATGATAAGACTTAAAACGCTGAACAAACTATTTACAATAAACACACTAGCATTGTTGAAACGCATCAAAACACTACTTGCCACCAGCCTTACAACGCTGTTCTTGGGCTTATCAAGTCTATTCCCTTATCAAGCTTTTAGTGCTGAACCATTGCCTGTTATTGACACTTCAGCTCTAGTGGGTTCTACAGCAGGTGCACTTAGTGTAGAACAAGGCGCTGCTAATTATAGCATTCCAATTACTATGCCACCGGGTATCAGTGGCATGAAGCCAGAGCTCTCAATTAATTATAACTCTAATTCAGGCAATGGCTTGCTTGGCATAGGGTTTGGCCTAAGTGGTTTATCTGTCATCCATCGTTGTAGTAAAACCATTGCTACTGATGGCATGAAAGGCGGGGTTGGTTATAATGATAATGACAGATATTGCCTAGATGGCCAGCGCCTAATTGCCATTAGTGGACAAGATGGTAAATCAGGTTCAGAATATCGCACTGAGATTGAGAGCTTTAGTAGAGTTAAATTCACGGGCAATCATTGGACGGTTGAAACCAAAAGTGGACAAACCTTTGAGTATGGTAATACGGATGATTCTAAGATTGAAGCACAAGGTAAGAGTCTCGTTAGGCTTTGGACAGTAAATAAAATCACGGATGCTTCAGATAACGCCATTAATTATGTTTATAGTGAAGATAATGCAAATGGCGAATATGCACTTAGTCGCATTAATTATAGCAACAATTCAGTGAGATTTAACTACGAAGATAGAAAAGACAAGTCTGTAGCTTACCAAGCAGGCGCCAAGTATTCGCAAACTAAACGCTTAAAAGCAATAACAACTTATTCAAAAAACAGCCTTACAAGAAGTTATAACTTAGAATATCAATATAGCAATACTCCCCCTAAAAGAACTCAGTTAGCTTCATTGCAAGAATATGTAGGTGGTAAATATTTGCCAAAAATGAAATTTAGCTGGAAAAGATTCGGTTATGTAGAACCTACTAGGTGGCATAGATATAATACTTGGAAGTCACCAGCGGTAATTTCTTCTAAGATGCGTATTATTGATGTAACAGGTGATGGCTTGCCTGATCTTTTACAGTGTGCGTCATCATCAGTTGCTGATTGTAAATCATGGGTTAATACAGGGGCAGGCTGGAAGCGCGATGATGCCTACAAGCCTAAAACGATTTTTAACGGTAAGGGTGTTCGTATTGTAGATGTGAATGGCAATGGTTTGGTTGATTATTTACAATGTGACACAGCAGGAGCTTGCAAAGCCTGGACAAATACTGGTTCAGGTTGGCAGCTCAATGATAACTGGAAACCACCAGCGGTAATTTCTTATATGAGTGATTCTAAGAGTGTTGACAACGGTGTGCGTATTGTTGATGTAACAGGCGATGGCTTGCCTGATTTCTTAAAATGTAGCACAGCAGGACAGTGTAAAGCTTGGATAAACACTGGCTCAGGCTGGCAACGCAATGATAACTGGAAACCACCAGCGGTAATTTCTTATATGAGTGGCACTAATAATATTGACAACGGTGTGCGTATTGTTGATGTAACAGGCGATGGCTTGCCTGATTTTTTACAGTGCGAGTTATCATCAGGATCAGTTACTGATTGTAAATCATGGATTAATACAGGGACAGGTTGGAAGCGTAATGATGCCTACAAGCCCCAAACAGCTATTACCGGTAATTATTCGGGAGTTGCGAGGGATTATGGTGTTCGTATTGTAGATGTGAATGGCGATGGTTTGGTTGATTATTTACAATGCGACACAGCAGGAGCTTGTAAAGCTTGGATAAACACAGGCTCAGGTTGGCAACGCAATGATAACTGGAAGCCACCAGTGGTAATTTCTCATTGGAATGGCTCTAAGAATATTGACAAAGGTGTGCGTATTGTCGATATAACAGGCGAAGGCCTGCCTGATTTCTTAAAATGTGACACAACAGGAGCTTGCAAAGCTTGGATAAACACAGGCTCAGGTTGGCAACGCAATGATAACTGGAAACCACCAATAGCAATTTCTCATTGGAATGACTCTGGTAATTTTGATACAGGTGTGCGTATTGTCGATGTATCAGGTGATGGCTTACCTGATTTCTTAAAATGTGATACAACAGGAGATTGCAAATCTTGGACAAATATGACTAGCAAACCACTACTCACAAGCATTATTACAGGTACAGGCACCACTACATGGCTTGACTATAAACCACTTACTGACCCATCCGTTTATACTAAAGGTACAAATGGTGCGTATCCAAACATTGATATTCAAAATGCCAGACTAGTGGTTTCATCTGTTGAAACAAGAACCAATCTCTTCAATTGGAAAGATGCTACTTATTACAAATATGGTGATGCTAAAGTCAACCTTAAAGGCAGAGGTAATTTAGGCTTTGGCTGGATTGAAGCCAGAGATGATTATTTAGATGATGTTGAACTGACTCACGCTCTAAAATTGACTCGCACTCAATATAGGCAAGATTACCCTTATACTGGGCAAGTTTCCTTAATAGAAGAATACCTTGATAATGGTGACGGTACAAAACAATTACTCAATAGACAAATCAATCAATATAAGCAAAACATTAGTCATAGTGGCAAAGTCCACTCAGTTTACCTACATACAAACCGAAACGATGTTTATGGTTTTACTTCTGGTGATCTAATCAAATCCACCGCTATAATGAATTCAAATATTGATGAGTATGGCAATATTGGTCATCTTTCTGTTGCTCATTATAAGCCTACTGGTGCTGGCACTGGCACTACAAGCAATAATCTTACATCAACTACAACAGCTATGTATCCTACGACTAATCCCATGAGTATTAATTTCACAACAGAGACAATAAATACTTATGATAATGATAGCGCTAAATGGCATTTAGGTAGATTGAAAACTGCCAAAGTGACCCATGGTGCAATAAACACCCCAAGCATTACCCGCACCTCAAACTTTACCTATAACAGCGATGGACTCCTACAAAGTGAAACCATAGAGCCAAATACTAATAAATCTCTTACCACTACTTATAAATATGACAGTTTTGGCAACAAAACCAAAAGTACAATAACAGGCAGCGGTATTGTGAGCAGAAGCACAACCGTTGAGTATTCTACTGATGGCAAGTTTCCAGTCAAAACCACCAATGCTCTAGGACACTCTGAAACCAAAACCTTCGATACCAAAACAGGCAATGTTTTAACCTTGACAGGTCCAAATGGTCTCACGACCATTTGGGAGTATGATGCACTCGGTAGACAAGCCAAAGAAACTAGAGCCGACGGTACAACGACCACCACCAATTATGAATGGTGGACAGTCCTTGAGAATCGCTATAGACATGCTATTATTTACAAGATGACCACAACAACAAGTGGCGCCTCTCCTGAAATCACCTACTTTAATGCCCTTAACCAAAAAGTTAAAGAACAACACACAGGGTTTGACGGACGCAAGATCATCTCTGATACTTATTACGATGATCTGGGTAGAATTAAGCAAGCATCCTTGCCATACTTTGAAAACGAACAAAAGTATTTTGTTACTATGAAGTATGATGCCATTGGCCGACTTATCAGCACCACTAAGCCCGCTGACAATGGCAAAACTGCCACCAGTGCTACTAGCTATAATGGATTAAGCACCACTACAACCAACGCCCTAGGATATCAAAAAACCATCACTAAAAATATCATTGGTAAAGTCATTCGTATAGATGAACCCAAAAATGCATGGCTTACGCATCATTACAACAGTGTTGGCAACCTAATCAAAACCGTTGTAGGTGGTGTTACCACCACTATGGAATACGACATTAGTGGCAACAAGACCAAGATGAACGACCCAGATATGGGTACTTGGACTTACAGCTATAACGCCCTAGGCAAACTCATCAGCCAAACCGATGCCAAAGGACAAACCAGCACCATGACCTACGACAAACTCGGCAGAATGACCCAAAGAACAGAAGCGGAAGGCAGTAGCACCTGGACTTACGACACCAAATCAAATGGCACTGGTAAACTCTCTATTGTCAAGGGTCCAAATGGTTATAAAAAAGAGTTAAGTTATGATGCACTTGGCAGGGTCAAATCAACCACCCTAACCGTCAATGGAGAGACACTCACCACCACAAACACCTATGACCGTTATTCACGCCTTAGCGTCCAAACTCGTCCGCAAAACTTCAAGGTAGAGAATGTCTACAATCAATATGGCTACCTCATGGCTAAGCGCGCACCTAAAGCCCAAATTACCGATTATGATTGGGAGTATTTAAGCAAGTTGTTAGA
>NZ_UEXF01000035.1:23098-25091 GCF_900127505.1 thiotrophic endosymbiont of Bathymodiolus puteoserpentis (Logatchev)
TTGGCAACCTAATCAAAACCGTTGTAGGTGGTGTTACCACCACTATGGAATACGACATTAGTGGCAACAAGACCAAGATGAACGACCCAGATATGGGTACTTGGACTTACAGCTATAACGCCCTAGGCAAACTCATCAGCCAAACCGATGCCAAAGGACAAACCAGCACCATGACCTACGACAAACTCGGCAGAATGACCCAAAGAACAGAAGCGGAAGGCAGTAGCACCTGGACTTACGACACCAAATCAAATGGCACTGGTAAACTCTCTATTGTCAAGGGTCCAAATGGTTATAAAAAAGAGTTAAGTTATGATGCACTTGGCAGGGTCAAATCAACCACCCTAACCGTCAATGGAAAGACACTCACCACCACAAACACCTATGACCGTTATTCACGCCTTAATATTCAAACTCGTCCGCAAAACTTCAAGGTAGAGAATGTCTACAATCAATATGGCTACCTCATGGCTAAGCGCGCACCTAAAGCCCAAATTACCGATTATGATTGGGAGTATTTAAGCAAGTTGTTAGAGCAAAGTACGGCTGATTCACAGAAGGCAACAGAGCAAGCTAATAAATTAGAAATCAAAATATCCAAATACAATGTTTACTCAGAGTACTACAAAAAACTCTCTACAAAGCTCATAGAAGAGTCAAATTCATTAAACAAAGACGCACAGGCATTAAGAGACAATGCGAATTTACTTGATGAAATTATCAATAAATTAGAGCAAAAATCGACTTATTTTGTTAATTTATATCGCAATGATCGGGCGAAAGCATATAAAGATTTGGGTTTTAACCCCCTTGTTGTCAACAAAATTACAACTCTTTATCTTGATATTGCATACAAACAATACTTACAGGCATACTATTATTCAAGGGCTCAAGGTGAAGAAAGGAAAATACTGGCCAATCAAATAACTAATGAATATGATAATCATGCAGAAATCCTGATAGAACACGCTGATCAAGCCACCCAAGAAGCAACCCATTGGAAGCAAGTGGCAGACAATACACAAAAGAGTCGCAACAAAAATCATTATCAAGCCATGCTTGATGATACGAATAATGTCTATTTCTACCGTATCAGATCCCGTGATGCAGCAGGGCGTTTAACAGGACACATAGTAGGCAATGGCCTTTCAACAGAGCAAGACTTTTCCCCTGCCAGTGGTCATCTATACACCATCAAATCAAACTTCAACAGCGTGGATGAAGTTCGCAACCTAGAATACGAATACGACCTGATGGACAATGTCACGCAAAGACAAAACCATCTCTCAGGTTTGAGTGAGCGCTTTACTTATGACGCCCTAGACCGCCTAACCCAGTCAAGTACCACCGGTAAGATTGATAATGTTGATTATAGTTATAAAGTGGATTACGAATACGACATCAATGGCAACATCACCAACAAATCTGATGTCGGTGATTACAGTTACAACGCTGCTAGTGGTGTTCGTCCGCATACCCCTAACTCAATCACAGGGATAAAAACCAATACCAGCAACCAAGACAGAGCCTACACTTACGATGCCAATGGCAATATGACCAAAAATAGCAATAAATCTATTACTTGGACATCATTTAACAAGCCCAAGAAATTCACCAAAGGAGGAGACAGTACAACCTTCACCTATGCACCTAATAGAAGTCGTTACCAAAAAGTACAAACAAAAAGCAGTGACAATACCACCATCACCACTCAATACTTTGGCAAGGTTTATGAAAAAATCAAACAAAACACCAATACTGAGCATAAACACTTTATCTATCTAGATAAACAACTCATTGCCATTCACATCAAAACCGACACAACGAGTACATCAGGCACAACAGGTGCATCAGGTACATCAGGCACGCCAGCAACACCAATCCCCGATAAAACCCGTTATCTACATTACGACAACCTCGGCTCAATAGACACCATCACCGATGGACAAGGCAACATCGTTGAACGCATGGCATACACCGCCTTCGGACAAAG
>NZ_UEXF01000036.1:0-3258 GCF_900127505.1 thiotrophic endosymbiont of Bathymodiolus puteoserpentis (Logatchev)
TTGTTACGCCCAATGAGTGGGAGAGGACTAAAAATAGGGAAATAAAGCAATAAACAGCTGGGAAAATAAGATTTTTTTTGGACTTTATGAAAAAATAAAGGTAGTTTTGAAAATATTTTTGAAAAAATCTAAAAATTAAAATTAGGGTGGAGAATTATGAGTTATGCAAAAGTCTCACTTTATCTATCTAGATAAACAACTCATTGCCATTCACATCAAAACCGACACAACGAGTACAACTAGCACAACGAGCACAACGAGCACATCAGGTACGCCAGCAACACCAATCCCTGACAAAACCCGTTATCTGCATTATGACAACCTCGGCTCAATAGACACCATCACCGATGGACAAGGCAACATCGTTGAACGCATGGCATACACCGCCTTCGGACAAAGACGCAAAGGCGACTGGCGCGCCAGCGACCCACTACTGCCTATCATCCCCGCCCTGACCAATAGAGGCTTTACAGGACATGAACACATTGATGAAATGGGTTTTATTCATATGAATGGTAGAGTATATGACCCACAAATTGGATATATCCAATCCCCTTACAACACACAGAGTTACAATAGATACAGTTATGTAATGAACAATCCACTGAAATACACTGACCCGAGCGGTTATTGGTGGAATCCCTTTAAAGCAGTAGCTAAAGCATGGCGAAGTGTTTGGAGAGGTGTTAAAAAATACGGCAGACAAATTGCATCTATCGCTGTTTTATTTATCCCAGGATTAAATATTTATGCAGCAGGATTTTTGTCCGGTATGGTTGGAAGCAAAGGTGATTTAAAACAAGGATTATTAGGCGCATTAACAGCAGGATTTAACGCCAAGGTATTGCATCCAATGAAAGCGGGTTTCAGAAAGTTGATAGCCCATGGCTTAACTGGCGGCGTACGAAGTCGATTATCTGGCGGTAGCTTTAAAAGCGGATTCTTAGGCTCAGCTGTNTCTCAGGTTTGAGTGAGCGCTTTACTTATGACGCCCTAGACCGCCTAACCCAGTCAAGCACCACCGGTAAGATTGATAATGTTGATTATAGCTATACAGTGGGTTATCAATACGACATCAATGGCAACATCACCAACAAATCTGATGTCGGTGATTACAGTTACAACGCTGCTAGTGGTGTTCGTCCACACACGCCAAATTCAATCACAGGTCTAAAAACCAATACCAGCAACCAAGACAGAGCCTACACTTACGATGCCAATGGCAATATGACCAAAAATGGCAATAAATCTATTACTTGGACATCATTTAACAAGCCCAAGAAATTCACCAAAGGAGGAGACAGCACAACCTTCACCTATGCCCCTAATAGAAGTCGTTACCAAAAAGTACAAACAAAAAGCAGTGACAATACCACCATCACCACTCAATACTTTGGCAAGGTTTATGAAAAAATCAAACAAAACACCAATACTGAGCATAAACACTTTATCTATCTAGATAAACAACTCATTGCCATTCACATCAAAACCGACACAACGAGTACAACTAGCACAACGAGCACATCAGGTACATCAGACACATCAGGCACGCCAGCAACACCAATCCCCGACAAAACCCGTTATCTGCATTATGACAACCTCGGCTCAATAGACACCATCACCGATGGACAAGGCAACATCGTTGAACGCATGGCATACACCGCCTTCGGACAAAGACGCAAAGGCGACTGGCGCGCCAGCGACCCACTACTGCCTATCATCCCCGCCCTGACCAATAGAGGCTTTACAGGACATGAACACATTGATGAAATGGGCTTTATTCATATGAATGGTAGAGTATATGACCCACAGATTGGAAGATTCCTCAGTGCGGATCCATATATCCAAGCCCCTTACAACACACAGAGTTACAATAGATACAGTTATGTAATGAACAATCCGCTGAAATACACTGACCCGAGCGGTTATTGGTGGAATCCCTTTAAAGCAGTAGCTAAAGCATGGCGAAGTGTTTGGAGAGGTGTTAAAAAATACGGCAGACAAATTGCATCTATCGCTGTTTTATTTATCCCAGGATTAAATATTTATGCAGCAGGATTTTTGTCCGGTATGGTTGGAAGCAAAGGTGATTTAAAACAAGGATTATTAGGCGCATTAACAGCAGGATTTAACGCCAAGGTATTGCATCCAATGAAAGCGGGTTTCAGAAAGTTGATAGCCCATGGCTTAACTGGCGGCGTACGAAGTCGATTATCTGGCGGTAGCTTTAAAAGCGGATTCTTAGGCTCAGCTGTAAGTTATGGCGCAAGTTGGTCAGGTGCATATAAGGCGGCAGGCATTAGTAATCAAGCCAACACATGGACGCAAAGAGTACAAAATGTTGTCGCCTCTTATGTGGTTGGTGGCGTTGCCGCTGAGTTGGGTGGTGGTAAATTTGCTAATGGTGGGATGAGTGCGGCGTTTAGTAGGATGTTTAATGATTTGCGTGATAGTACTGGAAAATGGATTGAAGGAGAGGATCCAGAGATAAAAAAATCAATACAAAGACAAAATGCTAATGCTAAGGCAATGGAAATAGTATTTGGAGCTAAATATAACACACCAGAAAGCAATATTAGTGGCACCGAGTTTTTGAGTGGAGTTGGTACTGGATCGAATATTTTGACGACTATGTCTCCTGCTGGACTTGGAGTTAAAGTTATCCAAGGTATTGGATATATTTCAGATATATTAAATGCAGCAATATACTCCGACTGGGGTGGTGTGCACAGTACTATTGGTGGAGCAGGCCTTGGGGCGATTAATCATAGAGTTGGTGCTGGAGCATCATTAATTGGCGGTTTTGTTGATGACAGTCAAAATAATGATTAGATCAGATAAAAAATTTATTTTATTGTCTGCTTTAATTTTCTTGGCATTCTTTGTATTGTTTTTATTTTTTGGTAGAAAAGGAGAAATTTTTTTCTATTTTTTAACTGTTTTTTCTATCATGCAAATATTGGCATTTTTTTTTAAAAAGCCTGTAATATTGGGTGTTTTGTGGCTTGAAAGTTCCTTAGAAAATAATTTTTTTAGACTACTATCTTTAATGATTCATTTTATCTTGTTACTATTTTTAGGGGATAAATTGTGGTAAGAATAAGGCACAAAACCTTATTCACAAGTTTGAAAACTAAATAATTAGGGTCAGTGTGCAATTTATTGAGACCTTTGCATAACCCAACCAAAAAACCACCAATCTGATAAAATAACACCCATCTAAAACAACCATAAAACACCCAAAATGTCTTGGAAAAA
>NZ_UEXF01000036.1:4926-8134 GCF_900127505.1 thiotrophic endosymbiont of Bathymodiolus puteoserpentis (Logatchev)
TCAAGCACCACCGGTAAGATTGATGATGTTGATTATAGTTATGCCGTTAGTTACCAATACGACATCAATGGCAATATCCTCAACAAAGCTGATGTTGGTGATTACAAGTATAACAATGTTAATAGCACCCATCCCCACACGCCAAATTCAATCACAGGCCTAAGAATCAATACCAGCAACCAAGACAGAGCCTACACTTACGATGCCAATGGCAATATGACCAAAAATGGCAATAAATCTATTACTTGGACATCATTTAACAAGCCCAAGAAATTCACCAAAGGAGGAGACAGCACAACCTTCACCTATGCCCCTAATAGAAGTCGTTACCAAAAAGTACAAACAAAAAGCAGTGACAATACCACCATCACCACTCAATACTTTGGCAAGGTTTATGAAAAAATCAAACAAAACACCAATACTGAGCATAAACACTTTATCTATCTAGATAAACAACTCATTGCCATTCACATCAAAACCGACACAACGAGTACATCAGGCACAACAGGTACATCAGGTACAACAGGCACGCCAGCAACACCAATCCCCGATAAAACCCGTTATCTACATTACGACAACCTCGGCTCAATAGACACCATCACCGATGGACAAGGCAACATCGTTGAACGCATGGCATACACCGCCTTCGGACAAAGGCGCAAAGGCGACTGGCGCGCCAGCGACCCACTACTGCCTATCATCCCCGCCCTGACCAATAGAGGCTTTACAGGACATGAACACATTGATGAAATGGGCTTTATTCATATGAATGGTAGAGTATATGACCCACAAATTGGAAGATTCCTCAGTGCGGATCCATATATCCAAGACCCTTACAACACACAGAGTTATAATAGATACAGTTATGTTATAAATAACCCACTAAAATATACCGATCCTACTGGAAACTTTTTTGGCATTATATTGAGTTTTATTTCTGCAGTCGCCACTCAAGCAGTGATTTCTGCTGTTGGCGCCCAACTGTTATTGGCACAAATAGCAATTGCTTACGCCGTGACTTACTCTGTAACCTACATCGCAACAGGGAGTGCCAAAGCCGCCCAAGGTGCAGGGCTGGCAGCAGGGTTGTTTATGGGTATTGGTGGACTACGAGGCGGGAAAATGGGTATTAATGGTAAAATGCAATACAACCCAGGATGGGAATCAGGCTCCATGAAAACCTTAGCCGCTCATGGATTGGCAGGCGGTATCGTGCAAGACAGAATGGGCGGTAGTTTTGGCGCTGGTTTTTTATCAGGTTCACTCGGCTCTTACCTTGGTTCGTCAGGACATTTAAAGAATATGTCTGAGATGATTGGCAATACTGCTAGAGATGCGGTCGTTGGCGGCACCATCTCGGTGGTTGGTGGCGGTAAATTCGCAAACGGGGCGCAGACGGGGGCGTTTAGGTATTTGTTTAATGAGCTAATGCATCGTCAGAAAAAAGGTATTCCCATTTCTGCGTATGAAAGGAGATTAGCAAAAAAAGGAACACCAATGTCAAGGATAATATTTTGGTATGTTAGAGACTCAAGGGACGATCCGTTTGCACCAACAGCTTTAGATGTTGTTGCTAATAGAGGGTTTCGTGGTAAATCTGCTAATATGTTGTCACCAATGAATAATGAACAATTAGGGATAAATCTAATGGTTGATTATGTTGACTGGGTAGACAGAGATTACGCTGATACTAGCCAAAGTAATTGGAGAGGTGTTTTAAGTAATGACCAAATTAACAGTTGGCATAACAATACATTTGATAGGACACCATGGTCGGGTATTTATAGTGGAAACATACCTTTTACTGACAGCATGATTTGCAGTACTTGTGATCCGTATAATCCATAATGAAAAAATATGATGTATTTTGTAAAAGTTAGTCTTTTTAGTTCTTTAATCTCAAGTGCTACAATACCCCCTTTATTCGTGATGATGATAGAGCCGAATATTGATGCTGAGAGGTTTTTTACCTATGTTTTGCCTGTTTTTATTGTATCGTTTATAGTTATTATTATTTTTACAATCTTATTCGTTATTCCTGCGCATATTTTGACGAATAAAAGTAATAATTTCAATCTTAAAAATACATTGTTTATAGGTGGATTAACTGCATTAACTGTAGATTTATTTTATATAGGATTAGGAATTTTGGATTATCCTATATTTTTCTTTTGTGGAATAATTCATTCGTATGTATATTGGCTTATTGCACAAAAAATAAGCCAGAAAAAAAGATAAAGGGCTTAAAATAATTAGGGTCAGTGTGCAATTTATTAAACAATCCATCCAACCAGCCTGATGAAATCCGTAACCTAGAATATGAATATGACCTAATGGACAATGTCACACAAAGACAAAACCATATCTCAGGTTTGAGTGAGCGCTTTACTTATGACGCCCTAGACCGCCTAACCCAGTCAAGTACCACCGGTAAGATTGATAATGTTGATTATAGTTATAAAGTGGATTACGAATACGACATCAATGGCAACATCACCAACAAATCTGATGTCGGTGATTACAGTTACAACGCTGCTAGTGGTGTTCGTCCGCATACCCCTAACTCAATCACAGGGATAAAAACCAATACCAGCAACCAAGACAGAGCCTACACTTACGATGCCAATGGCAATATGACCAAAAATAGCAATAAATCTATTACTTGGACATCATTTAACAAGCCCAAGAAATTCACCAAAGGAGGAGACAGTACAACCTTCACCTATGCACCTAATAGAAGTCGTTACCAAAAAGTACAAACAAAAAGCAGTGACAATACCACCATCACCACTCAATACTTTGGCAAGGTTTATGAAAAAATCAAACAAAACACCAATACTGAGCATAAACACTTTATCTATCTAGATAAACAACTCATTGCCATTCACATCAAAACCGACACAACGAGTACATCAGGCACAACAGGTGCATCAGGTACATCAGGCACGCCAGCAACACCAATCCCCGATAAAACCCGTTATCTACATTACGACAACCTCGGCTCAATAGACACCATCACCGATGGACAAGGCAACATCGTTGAACGCATGGCATACACCGCCTTCGGACAAAGACGCAAAGGCGACTGGCGCGCCAGCGACCCACTACTGCCTATCATCCCCGCCCTGACCAATAGAGGCTTTACAGGACATGAACACATTGATGAAATGGGCTTTATTCATATGAATGGTAGAGTATATGACCCACA
>NZ_UEXF01000036.1:9481-11346 GCF_900127505.1 thiotrophic endosymbiont of Bathymodiolus puteoserpentis (Logatchev)
GATTTAGTTAACATTTTTTTAAGCAAAACGACCAAGAAATAAGAGGTATTTTAGCAAAAGTTGGTTGATTTGTCTAGGGTTATTGTTGGTTTTATTGTTATAAATCAATTTGTTGTGTGGTTTTTAAGGGTTGACTATTTAAAAAGTGTTCACATTGAATTTACAGCACCTGAGTTTGTCTTATATTTGGATTAGGGTGGCATATCTATTTTTTCCATAACATTAAACCCTTCAAGTATATGTAAATTTATTCTGCCATCAGTATTTTTTATAATGTGTTCAGACGAACCTTCAATACTCTTATCAAGACCATAATGTTTCAATTTTAAATTGACAGAAATAAACTCTTTTTTAGTATAAACGACTCCTGCCCATGCGTCTACCACTAAAGAGTCTTCATTCCATTTTTCAGGTTCGAATATGGGAGTTGATTGATTGCGATTAATCAAGTTGAAGGAATGGTCAGAATTTTCAGTTGTTAGATGTTCCACTGTCATGGCAGGATAATTTTTGCTTAATTCATTAAACATAACATTAGCACATTCCGAACAATTAGCAACTTGATATTTGTCCAAGACCAATTCCTTAAATTTATCACTCATATTGAATTTAATAAGCGCTTCAATGCTAGGATTTTCTTTTACACTCATAAACTCATTTCGTAATTGAAGTATCTTTTTATTTGATTCAGCACAGGGGGTCCCCGCATTACGAAGTCGAGTAGAAGATTTCAATGCGCCCAGTTTTTTAAAAACATCTGATTGAAGAATTTCTTGCTGCATGGCTTTTATTTTCTCAATCTTTAAATCAAGTGATGACACTGTTTCATCTATTTTTATATATTTTTCAGAATCTGGCCTTCCAGTTTGTATATTATTTGCACCTCCAACTGCCCCTTCATCTGTATTTTTTCTCTTAACATGCCCCGTCGGATCAACATATTTAAGTGGATTATTGCCCACATAAGCGTACAAATTCAAGCCATCAACCGCCCCTACTGAATCAGGGCTTATCCATCTTGTTAGCCAAGGGGCTAGGTACCTAGCACCGTAGTAGGACAAACCACTATTGTCGTCTCTTTCTTTGCATGTGTAGCGGTAGCGTTTTTGTTGCACTTTGGTTTTGTCTTTGCCAGCGATAATAGCAGTGCCACCATAGGGGTAGTAGTGTTCGTAGCTGAGGGTTTGGGCTTTGTCATTCAACTCTAGGGTGTTGGATTGTAGGTGGCTGTTGAGTTGGTAGCGGGTTTGCGTGTTGTCTTTACTACTTTCACTAAGGATGTGGGTGCCGATGTGCAGAGTGTTGGTTTGTTGTTTTGCTTGCTTGGTTGAGATATCTAGTGCAGGTAGGTAATCTCTTAGGCTTTGCACTTGATTGTTAGATTCAACCACAGTGCGGACTCGCTTGCCTTGGTAATCATAGACATAGTATTGTGCGGTGTTGTTTTTGTCTGCTTTGGTGAGTTGGTTAAGGGTGTTGTTGTAGTGCCAATCTAGAGCACCAATGTTATCAAGGGTTAGTAAGTTGCCATTGGCATCAAAGTCGGTGGTGGATTGCTGGGTTTCGGTGCCACGGTTGTTGCTTGGGTGGATGGCGAGGGTTTGTTGCCATGTGCTGCTGTTTGCTTGGTGTGAGAGGTGGGTTAGGTTGTTGCCTGTGTCGTAGGTGCAGGTTTGGTGGTAGGGTTCTAGTAAATTCATAAAATAACACAATGTTTTTTTCGTGGCGTCGGATGTGCAGGTTCAGGAGCAGATAGGTTGGCTAAACTGTCCAGTTCCACCACGTTATTCCAGTTTGAGCATTTGAATCAATAATTCTCAAGCCACTTACAATCGTCATTTTAAGGGTTTGAGTTTTTGCTTGCA
>NZ_UEXF01000037.1:0-598 GCF_900127505.1 thiotrophic endosymbiont of Bathymodiolus puteoserpentis (Logatchev)
CTTAAGCACACCTGAAAAACCTAAACGATCCAAAATATCGAATAATTTGTGCTGATCTTATCAAATTGGGGGTATTGTCTGTATTTTTATGGATGCAAGACTTGAATGGGGTGGTTTTTTAGGATTTTGATTGGTATTTTTTGGGTTGGGTGGTTCTATTTTTGGATTTGGGTTTATATAAAAATACCAACGCATTAAACGCCTGATTTTGCGTGCTAGCAGCCACATTTTGTCGCACCGTCAAATCCGTTAAAAAAGTCTCTACCTTGCTTTCAGAATCCTCGAACAATTCACTTCTATCCTTCATCCCTGAAAACTTAATAAAACGTTTAACCCAATCACAATAAGTATTTTCAGTTTTATAAGCGTAGTTCATCCGTCTCATCACCTCTCGCATTTCGGCAATAATCGGTTTTTTATTTATTTTTTCTGTTATCATATAATTAAAAACAATATAGAAAGAAAATTTCTACTAATATCGTATATCAGGTAAATTATTTGTATTTTATCCCTAAAAAGATTGAAATACACTGTTTTTTACAGGCTTTTAATTTTAATATCGTAATGTAAGGATAATATGTCCTTATAATAATAGTTA
>NZ_UEXF01000037.1:1516-4392 GCF_900127505.1 thiotrophic endosymbiont of Bathymodiolus puteoserpentis (Logatchev)
AAGACTGTCCAATTAATAGTGTTGGCTAGTTGTATTAAAGGGTCTTTGACATCTAATTGAGAAAAGAGCTCTGAATGAAAAAGATTTGATTGGGTGGATATTGGGCTGGATTTAGTTAACATTTTTTTAAGCAAAACGACCAAGAAATAAGAGGTATTTTAGCAAAAGTTGGTTGATTTGTCTATGGTTATTGTTGGTTTTATTGTTATAAATCAATTTGTTGTGTGGTTTTTAAGGGTTGACTAACATTTTTTTAAGCAAAACGACCAAGAAATAAGGGGTATTTTAACAAAAGTTGGTTGATTTGTCTAGGGTTATTGTTAGTTTTATTGTTATAAATCAATTTGTTGTGTGGTTTTTAAGGGTTGACTAAATACACAATAGTGCCACCTATCATTAACGATACTAATTGAACTTTAGGTTAAGGTATTACATGATGATTTATTGCATTTAGATCAGGGGTTCGGCTCCTTAATAGGCGATAATTTTCTTAAATCTATTGGAATTGGTTGCATTATATCGCCAAATCTTTCTCTCATCGCCTCCCCTCTGCCAGTAACTAAAAATGCATCTTCTGGGTTGTTATCTTTACCGTTAACCCATAATCCAAATTCGCTCACGAAATTTCCTTGTCTTGAGATTTTATATTCAATGTAGTAATCAATGACATTTTTTGGAATTAAAGCAATACTTGTATTGGGTTTAAGATGTTCCTGAACAGGACATGAGTCTGTGTGCATATATTGTAAATGTTTTGTTGGCACTATATTTGTCAATAAATGAGAGGCACCAACCAATGCAAGTACATTGCCATTTATTCTTGAAATTTCTAACCTAGGATTTTTCCATTTTTCTCCGCCAATAAAACGGCCCTTAAATTTGCCATTTTCTGATGCGCTGTTATCTATTAACGCTAGCGCTTTCTTCTGATAAGTATAAATTTTTGTAGCTTCAAATGAGCCTGTATTGTATGCCTGCATAATATTCTTTATACATAAGTATACATCTGTTGTTGGATATGGAACAGGTCGTTTATTCCCTGAAATTGAAACAGTTGTATTTTCCATTACCAGATTTCCAATATGATTTGGATCAATGCTTTTCGCTAAGGTTACGAGCAGCTTTATTCCATCTGGTAAGTTATGTGCATCCCCAATCCAAATATTTAATTCACTAGTCTTGTCTCTATTTATTCTATCTAAAAAATTATCAAAGAGTATCGTGTTAATGCCATGTCCTGTTGGGTCAATATATTTAAGTGGATTATTGCCCACATAAACATACAAATTCAAGCCATCAACCGCACCCGCTGAATCAGGGCTTATCCACCTCGTTAGCCAAGGGGCTAGATACCTAGCACCGTGGTAGGACAAGCCACTACTGTTGTCTCTTTCTTTGCCTGTATGGCGGTAGCGTTTTTGTTGCACTTGAGTTTTGTCTTTGCCAGCGATGAGGGCAGTACCACCATAGGGGTAGTAGTGCTCATAACTGAGGGTTTGGGCTTTGTCGTCCAACTCTAAGGTATTGGATTGTAGGTGGCTGGTGAGTTGGTAGTGAGTTTGGTTAGGGTTTTGCGTGTTGTCTTTGCTACTTTCGCTGAGGATGTGGGTGCCAATGTGCAGGGTACTAGTTTGTTGTTTTGCTTGGTTGGTTGAAAGATCTAGTGAGGGCAGGTAGTCTATTTGGCTTTGTACTTGGTGGTCAGATTCAGCCACACTGCGGACTCGATTATCTTGGTAATCATAAACATAGTATTGTGTGGTGTTGCTTTTGTCTGGTTTGCTGAGTTGATTAAGTGTGTTGTTGTAGTGCCAATGTAGGGTGCCAATGTTGTCAAGGGTTAGTAAATTGCCATTGGTATCAAAGTCAGAGGCACTTTGTTTGGTTTCAGTACCACGATTGTTATTTGAATGGATAGTGAGGGTTTGTTGCCATGTGCTACTATTGGCTTGGTGTGAAAGATGAGTTAAATTGTTACCTGTGTCGTAGTCATAAGTTTGCTGATAGGATTCTAGTAAGTTCACAAGGTAGCACGACGTTCTTTTTGTCGTTTTATTGGAGTATAAGGATCTACATAGTTTATACGAGGTGGTAAAACCAAAGGGTTTTCAGAGTCCCTTAAAGTCTTTTGTTGTTTTAAATGTAGGCGAATATGATCTTTCTTGTAATCGGTATAAGGTGTATATTCTATCTCTATATTAGAAGTTATTATTTTAAGACCCAGTGCATCAGCAATTCTCCAAGATGATCTTCCGTGGTCGCTAGTTTTCATAAAACCATGCCTAAATTTTGAATAATTCTTATCATCTTCATATTCCTGTATTATCCTGTTCGTTATCGGGTTTATTATATTGTGTGAGACCTTTGCATAAATAGGAACAATCATCAGAAACCCACTTTTTTCCCACTTGGCAATTTTTTAAACCCAGCCTTAGCCCTGCTAGGACAAAGTTTAAAGAAATTACCCATTGGGAAAAAATTGGATTTTATTAATCATCTCTATTTATGCAAAGGTCTCATTATATCTAAATTTTTTTTAGGCAGTTGGTTTGATGCCCAAGCTATTTTTGTCATTCCTAAATACTGGTAAGTGGTTGTAATGCTCCAATCAACTTAGACACATTTCAAGCCACTTTTTTCAATTCAGCCATCTTCTGAACAGGTGTCATATACCCAATGGCTGAATGAATCCTTTTGTAATTGTAAAAATAAATATAACTTTCTGAGACCTTTGCATAACCCAACCAAAAAACCACCAACCTGATAAAACAACACCCATGTCAGGTTTCACCACGTTATTCCCTACTTTCAAAAACCACACTCCGAAACATATCAGGCTTTCTGATAAACAAATCAGGCTTCAAATTATACCAATA
>NZ_UEXF01000038.1:0-3583 GCF_900127505.1 thiotrophic endosymbiont of Bathymodiolus puteoserpentis (Logatchev)
GATTATATTTTTGATATTGCCAAAACAATTAAGGGCATTGAAAAATTTGATATTTTTAATGGTGCTTGTAAAGACGAAAAAGATGGCGGCGATAAAGAAAAACATATTGATGATTTAATTGCTAATTGCAAGTCTCAATTGGGTGATGACTACAAAAAAATCTTTGATTTAGCAATTGACAGTATTTTGACTGACATTAAGATAGATTTGGCTGAGTTTGGTGTCGAGTATCAACAGTGGTTTAGCGAGCAGTCTTTGGTTGATTCAGGTTTGTCAAAGAAAACAGTTGAGGTTTTACAGGCATCTGGACATATTGTTGAAAAAGAAGGGGCGCTTTGGTTTAAAACCACAGATTTTGGCGATGACTTAGACCGTGTAGTGGTGCGTGATAATGGCATGCATACTTATTTTGCTTCGGATATAGCCTATCATTTAGAAAAATTTGAACGAGGTTATGATAAAGTAATTAATATTTGGGGCGCTGACCATCATGGCTATATTGCAAGAGTTAAGGCATCGATTAAGGCACTTAACCACAATCCTGATAAGTTGGAAATTTTATTGGTGCAGTTCGCTAATCTATTTAGAAATGGCGAGAAAGTTGCCATGTCAACGCGCAGTGGTTCGTTTGTCACTTTGAAACAATTACGAGAGGAAGTGGGTAATGATGCGGCGCGTTTTTTCTATATTTTGCGTAAAGCCGACCAGCATATGGATTTTGACTTGGATTTGGCAAAGTCTAAAACCAATGAAAACCCCGTGTTTTATATTCAATATGCCCACGCGCGTATCTGCTCAGTGTTTGATAAGGCCGATAATAACACACAAACGCCAGATTTAACACTACTTAACAACGAATACGAGCAAGCACTCATCAAACAACTTAGTCGTTACTCAGACATGGTTAAAAATGCAGCACTGAATTATGAGCCACATATTTTGGCGTATTATTTGCGTGATTTGGCAGGCGATTTCCACAGTTATTACAACAATAGTGAGTTTTTGATTGATGATAAAACTCTGCAAGCCTCTCGTTTGCAGCTTATCAGTGCCACTCAGCAAATACTTGCTAATGGGTTGAGCCTCTTGGGTGTCAGTGCACCTGAAAAAATGTAATTAAAATAGATAAAAAACAAAATAAAATTAAGTTTTAGTCGAAAAACAGCAAAAAAACAGTTTTAATTTGGTTAAAAATAGAAATATAGATTGTTAAAACGGATAAAAAGCCACATATCCGTTAAAATTAGATTGAATTATAAATAAACCCTATTTTTTGTCAAAAAGTGTTAAAATTTGCATTTTAATTTATCTTTAGTACAAAATAAATATGCTTTTAGAGTTCAGCGTTACCAATTTTCGTTCTATCAAGGAAAAGCAAACACTCAGTTTGCTAAAAACCAAAAAGAATGAACTGGAAAATAATTTTACTACTGTCACTTTATCCACAGGTAAAACCCTTGATGTGCTCAATAGCGCAGTGATTTATGGTGCAAATGCCAGTGGTAAGTCTAATTTAGTAAACTCATTCAATACATTTGTATCTATAGTGCTAGTGCTAAATTCAAAGTCCTTGTATGATATTGAACCGTTCTTATTATTGGAAAATATTACAAACAATCCAACAGAATTTGAGATTAATTTTGTCTATAATGGCGTGCGTTTTGTTTATGGTTTTTCAGCAACGCAAGAAAAAATTATTGACGAATGGCTGTATCAATATCCAAAAGGCAGACCACAAGCTCTAATCATAAGAGAAGATACTAATATTTGGAACGAGACTACAGCATTAAAGGGTAATAAAAAAATTTGGCAACAAAGTACTAAAGATTATTCTTTATTTTTCTCTACAGCGGTAGAGTTGAATAGTCAACAGTTGTTGCCTATATATAATTTTTTTGAACAATCGTATAGCCAAATTTTTTTAGATAACCACCTTGGCAAGGTTTTAGGTGCTGATAAAAGTCTTAATCTTTTAGAAAACAACAAAGACAAAGTGCTGTCTTTTATGTATATGGCAGACCTTAATATCAGCGATATTGTTACAAGGTATCCAGAAGAGCACGAATCGTCTTATTATGGTGGAAAAATCATAGAAGTTGTGCGAAATATAGGAGGTAATAAAATTAGTTTTGATGTTAATGAAGAATCAAAAGGAACGCGAAAAATATTTTTTCTAGTTGGGATTTGGTTAAACGCTTTAGAAAATGGTTGTTGTTTGGTTTTAGATGAATTGCAAAATAGCTTACACCCAAAACTGGTTGAGCATTTAGTGCAAATGTTTCATAATCCTGATATTAATAAAAAAGGCGCACAGCTTATTTTTGTTACCCATGAAACTTCATTATTAAACCAAGAAATTTTTAGGCGCGATCAAGTATGGTTTTGTGAAAAAGAAGATAACGCTACAGAGTTGTTTTCTTTGGCTGATTTTTCAGTGCGAAAAGGTGCAGAAAATATTGAAAAGTTCTATCTTTCGGGTCGCTATGGTGCAGTGCCATATTTAAGATAGCATGGCAAGAAAGTTAACGAAAAGGGCGTTAAAAGATAGAGTATTGCTAGTTAGTGAGGGTAAGAAAACAGAACAATATTATTTTAAAGGACTTTGTCAGCATCTAAGAATATCTATTGAAATAAAAGATATTAATAAAACCTCTTTGGGCAGTCTGCTTGAAAAGGTAATAAGGATAGTTAATCAGGCGAAATACGAAAAAAATCCATTTACGCAAGTTCTATTTATTGGCGATAAGGATAATTTTAAGCACTATAAACAGGATAAACAAAAAATACAAAGTCTAAACAATTTTCATGTTTTTTTTTCCGAGCCTTGTTTTGAATATTGGCTGTTGTTGCATTTTCAGCCAATAAGCAAACCATTTAATAGTTGTAGCGAGTTACAAAAAAGCAAAGCGTTTAAAAAATATTTTCCAGATTATAGTAAAGTTAATGCTGATATTTATGTAGAGTTGCGAGATAAAATAGTTGATGCTTGTAATAATGCTGAAAATAATCAAAACATCAATATCAACGAGTTGGTCAGGTATTTGCAAAATATCAAGAACCAATGAGTGACCAAGTACAAAGAGACCAGACCTTAGACATTAGCCAGTCTTTTATCGTGCAAGCGCCTGCGGGTTCAGGCAAAACTGAGTTATTAACGCAACGCTATTTAAAGTTGTTGTCAGTATCTGATGAGCCTGAGAATATCATGGCAATGACCTTTACTAATAAGGCAGTTGATGAGATGACCCAGCGTGTTTTATCGGCTTTGAAATCCAGTTTTAAACCTAAACCAAAAGAGCCACATAAGCAAATAACTTACGAATTAGCATCGCAGGTAATGCAACGCTCGGATGAGAAGGAATGGCAGTTATTACAAAATCCAAAGCGATTAAAAATATCCACTATTGATGGGTTATACAGCCTAATTAATAATCGTTATCCGTTGCCATCACAACTCGTGCCACGCCAAATTATGGCTGAAAATTGGGCGCGTGATAATGCTTATCGATATGCGACTGAGCAAGTATTACTGATGATTGATGATAAGCAGCAAGGCAGAGCAATTGCCGATTTGTTATTGCAT
>NZ_UEXF01000039.1:0-829 GCF_900127505.1 thiotrophic endosymbiont of Bathymodiolus puteoserpentis (Logatchev)
CTAAAAATAGGGAAATAAAGCAATAAACAGCTGGGAAAATAAGGTTTTTTTGGACTTTATGAAAAAATACAGGTAGTTTTGAAAAAATCTAAAAATTAAAATTAGGGTGGAAAATTATGAGTTATGCAAAAGTCTCGATATAAAACAGGGTTTATATATAGCATGTTGTTCTCCATGGTGCCATCTATTTTTATGGCGATACTAGTGATTGTTGTACCATTTAAAAATAGTTTCGGTAGTATCATAGGTGGATTATTTTTTTGGGTGTTAATTACTATTTTTATTTCTTTTATCGTTATTGTTATATTTGGAATACCAATAGTAAAAATTTTAAACGAATTTAATTTAGTAAATATTTATAATTTAGTTGTTACAGGAGGGTTGGTAGGTTTGGCGTTGGCATTATTTATTTTCCTTGGTAATAATGTTGTTCAAGATACCCCTATTAAGGTATTGCTTATAGCTTCAGGGTTGCTTGGAGGTTATGGCTTTTGGTATGGAATAAATAAATGAAATAAGGTGGAAAATGGGTATTGATGGTAAAATGCAATACAACCCAGGATGGGAATCAGGCTCCATGAAAACCTTAGCCGCTCATGGATTGGCAGGCGGTATCGTGCAAGACAGAATGGGCGGTAGTTTTGGCGCTGGTTTTTTATCAGGTTCACTCGGCTCTTACCTTGGTTCATCAGGACATTCAAAGAATATGTCTGAGATGATTGGCAATACTGCTAGAGATGCGGTCGTTGGCGGCACCATCTCGGTGGTTGGTGGCGGTAAATTCGCAAACGGGGCGCAGACGGGGGCGTTTAGGTATTTGTTTAATGAG
>NZ_UEXF01000040.1:0-1845 GCF_900127505.1 thiotrophic endosymbiont of Bathymodiolus puteoserpentis (Logatchev)
CAAGCGCCGTATTCATATTTGGTATGGGTGGTGCTCTTATTTAAGAAATAGCCATCAGTATTACCATCCACTGCATAGCCAGCAACAGGAATGATAGGGCGGTATAGATATATGCTGGATTGTGTGGCATGTTTTCCAAAGGCTAGATTAATATCGCCGACATCAACAGTAATAACAACAGTTGCAGTGTTCGGACCACCACGACCAAATGCAGTCACAGTGTAAGTTACTGAATCAGAGCCGACAATTGGCGCTCCAGAGATGGTTCCAGTTTTTTCATTAAAGGATAAGCCATTGGGAAGAGCAGGAGAAATTGAGTAATAAGCAACAGCACCACCTGTATTAGTGATAGTAACAGGTATAATAGTAATTCCAACAGTAGCGCTAACATGATTAGCGCTGATTGTGATGAGTGGTCCTACCACAACACTAAAAACATTTAAAGAGACTGAAAAAATGGCAACTACAAGGAGTTTAATTAGTGTGTTTTTCATTTTCAAAAATGATTAAAAAAAATTTACTATAACATTTAAAAATAATTTTGTCAAGATCTTTTGTGTAGAAACCTTTGCATAAATCAACTAAAAAGTCAAAAACCGCCTATATAGTAAAATAACACCCATCTAAAACAACTCTAAAAGAGACTCCTGCATTAACCCCAATATAATTTATAAAACACATAAAAATAATAATCGTAGAAGTGGAACAATGAAAAAAAGTGAGATAAAAATTGGTGATATAGTAGTCAAAAAAAACTAATTGTTAGAAGTTTTGATAGTTATGATAACCATGTTAGAACAACAGCACGAGGTGGTGGTGGTAATTTTTAATATAAAGAGACTTTTGTATAATTCATAATTCATAATTCATAATTCATAATTCATAATTTCTCATTCTAATTCTAATTTTTATAATTTTTCAAATTTTTTTTTTAAACTCCTTCATATTTTCCATAAAAACCTTTTTTATCCAACTTTTTTTGCTTTGTTTTTCTATTTTTTACCTTCCTCCACTCATTGGACGCAACAACTTCTTAACCCTTTTAACCGCCACATTGCTTTAAAAATATCCACCCCAGTTTTAAGATTATGACTCATGGCAATGAGTTGCGCTCTAGCCTTGTTTTTCTCTATTCCAATACTCAATAACAAGAGAATCTGCATTTGCTCGACCCTAATTGAGTTTGCACAAAATTTAACCACTCAGTGGTTATGGATTGATAATCATAAACGAGCACATTTTCCCCTAGGCGGAATACTGCCAAGGGCAAAGATGGGGTGATAAGATGACTGTAAACACTCAAGCCTCTACTTTGATAGTGGCACGAAAGAATAGGGTGTTACATTTTTGTCAAACCTTATTATCTATTATCTGGCTTATGTCTATATCCTAAAGCATTACAATCTCTTGCTGAACCCAAAGTTCAACACCAGCATGTGTATTGGCGTCACTGTGAGTGTAAATATTATAAGTGATGCCATTAACAGTCTTATCAATTGTTGAATCACTAAAACCAGCAGCATTTACTTTATCGCCACTATCACCCAACACTTTAAGAATATTGGTACTGGTAGAGGTATGTAATAAATCATCTAAATTGAGTTTTAGAGTGTTATCGCCTGAGCCTGTAATGTCAATAACTTCAATGTCTTGGATGCGTCTGTCACTGATCTTGGTTAGATCTAGAGTTAAGTCTGCACCTTCTAATACAAGGGTATCAATACCGCCACCGCCATCCACACGGGCACGGTTGCCTGCGCCGGTTTGTTCTAGTGCGCTGATGTTGCTGGCGTTAATGAGAATGCTATCTTTACCTAAGCCTGCGTTAAACACATCCATGCCACC
>NZ_UEXF01000040.1:3882-9023 GCF_900127505.1 thiotrophic endosymbiont of Bathymodiolus puteoserpentis (Logatchev)
TGGTAGTTGCCGTAACATATTAACTTTTTTTCTACTATAAAAAGGAGAATATATGAAACAGAACTACCACATGAATGCGAATACTAATGCACATTCAAGAGCGATTATACACGGGGCTAAGGCTTCGAATACTACCTTAGCACACCGCTTTGGTGTTAGCACTAAAACCATTGCCAAATGGAAGAGTCGTGATTTTGTTAAAGACAAAACCTCAAGACCAAAGACAATACACTACGCTTTAAATGAGACCGAGCGTGAGATTATTCGAGTAGTACGAACCCTCACTTGGTTAGAACTTGATGACTTAACTGATAGTATTGTTGCCTGCATGCCAAATGCCAATAGGAGTAATGTATATCGCACTTTGGTGTGTTTTGGCATTAACCGAGTGCCACAAGAAAAGAAACAACAAGCCTCTACATTTAAGGAATATGAGCCTGGATATTTACACATTGATGTTACCTATTTACCAAAACTAGCGGGTAAGAAGCAATATTTGTTTGTTGCCATTGATCGTGCTACTAGGGTGCTTTATTTTGAGATTTATGAGAATAAAACCGCTATCAATGCCGTTGAGTTCCTTAATAATTGCAAGGACTTTTATCCTTTTACAATTACGCATATATTAACTGATAATGGCTTAGAGTTTACTGATAAGTTTGTCACTAAAGACAAGCAAGTTAGTGGTAAACACAAATTTGACNAGCACCCACAATCAAATCATCCAAGCCATCGCCGTTGACATCGCCTGCGCTGGAGACTGAGAAGCCACTCCAATCATCCGCCACCTCGCCATTAATTACAAAGCCACGATACAAAGCAACACTCAGCGAAGCCGTTGCTGGCTCCGATTCATTGCCATCAGTATCTGTATAAGTAATGGTAGCCACTCTGGTGCCGAGTTGTGAGGCTGCATCGGTGTTTTTAAGTTGAATGGCTTCTACTACTTTTGCCACATCAGCAGGGTCAAAAGCACCTGAGGTTTTGCTGATGATTAGGGTTTTAGAGGCGTGTGTATAGCTATATTCTAAACCACTCACTGTGCCAATGGTTTTACCCGTTACTTTGGCAATATCGGCATTTAACGCAAGCTCAGCATCTAATACTAATTTATCGTTTGTTTCATTTAAGCCAGCACCGCCTAACACTACTTTAATGGTTTTAATATCCGTATCGGTGGTGTCTGCAATGTCTGCATCAAAAGCAACGCCTGTGGCGATTTGTATTGTGCCTGTGGTTACTGAACTACTGGATTGGATGCCTGCCATAGGATCTAAATCGATAACAGGAGATGAATCGTTCACTGCAACATTGTGTTTAATTGAAGGTGTTATTTCTTGCTTAGGTTGATTAACGGCTTTTTTAGTTTTAGTTTGCATGGTTGGTTTCCTCAATATTGATTTAAATTAGGGGACTAACTTACATTAATACCAACATCTTATAAGACAGTCTATTACCACTAAATCCAAACACAATTGAATCAATTCTATCCAGTGTCGATCGTTTAACATTGCCATCATTCAACCTAAAAACAAACTCATCAACATAACGCCCGATATGTTTATCTGAAAAATGATGAAATACACCATGATAACCGCGTTTTAATAACGCCCAAACACTCTCAATGCCATTAGTATGCACAATACCGTTAACATACTGCCCAGCAGAATGATTGACCATTAGCTGTTTATAGCCCTCTATGCCTTTATATATTGTTGCTTCATCAGTGCAAAGCGTGGCATTGGCATCAGCATGCTTATCAATCATAGTCTGAATATTAGCACTATTGACTTTATCCATTTTGGCAGCAACGAGCATGCCACCACGAGAGCGCATGCCAACCACAGGGGTTTTGGTTTTTGTGCTTCTGCCTTGTGTGCCTTAAGTTTTCTTATGTTGGTGTTTGTTTTTCTCTTTACCGCCTATATAGGTTTCATCCATTTCAATTATTCCAGAAAGAATAGCGTCGTTATTTTTGCAAGCCTTGCGTATTCTGTGCCCCATAAACCATGAGGATTTTTGGGTAATACCCAGTTCTTTTGCAAGTTGGTAACTGGATATACCCTTGCGAGCAGTCACAACTAAATACATACCATAAAGCCATTTTCTTAACGGTATTTTGCTGGCATGCATCACTGTGTTACTACGAATACTGAATTGGGTTTGACAACATTTGCAACGATATAATCCAGTGCGTGAAGGATGATGATAAACTTGTGTGGGTGTTTGATTAGCACACGATGGACATTTGGGCTTGTTGTTCCAAAGTTTTTGTTCAAAATATAGGCGAGCAGATTCTTCGGTTGGAAACCTTTCTAATAGTTCAAATGTGCTGATGGTGTTTGTGTATCGGGTCATTGTTGCTCCATGAGTGTTATAAGTGTTGCCTGTTTTATTGTATTTGTTGTGGTTTTGGTATTAATGTAAGTTATTCCCTAAATTAGATTAATTGTGAATGATACCATGATGCTTTTAACTGTGTTTTTAAAATAATTGAAAACGAGAGAGGGTTAAATGAACACATCAATGACTTATTCAGACAATACCTTTCTAAGAAAATGGCATTTGATAATTTATCAGAACAACAAGTTAACAAGGTTGTTGCCTTGTTGAATAATTGACCAAGAAAAAACTTGAATTACCAAACACCAAAAATGGTGTTTAAATCAGGTGTTATTAACTAACAAAAAGTTACACTTAGAATTGCACTTGATATGCGAATTCAAGACTTGTTATATTGCATTTGCATACCAAGTTGCCGACAACATAAAAGCAATAAATGCACAGGTTTGAAGAAATGTCCAATGTGTTTGTGACACATAAGATTTTACAGCAACATGAAAGCCCGCTTGCCGATCTACAGGTGTTTTTACGGCCCTTCGAACAACTAGCCATTTAACCCAAAAGGGAAAAGGTTTGACAAACTCTGTCATTATTTTGAATAAGTTTATATCTGTTTCCAATTCTATGCCTTCTTGAATTGCATATTCTTGAATGTCAGCTTCATCTTTTTCGTGCTTTTCTAGCACGGGCTTAATAAGCATTCTTAACTTTGATTGCATATTGTTTTGTATTTCACAGTTCAGTGAATGATATTTAGCAATGAAACCAAATATGGCAGAAATGACTAAAATAACCAAACATACCTTAAAACCTTGCGAGCTAAGAAAAGGTAATATAGAATTAACTTGTGTTATAAATAATGCGCCAGTTGCGCCAGTACCTGCAAGAAGCTGTGTAGAGAATTTACCAATCAAAGATGATGTTTCAGTCATACTTTGAAAGGCTGCTGAAACAAAACCTTGTTCTGCATTATCTTTATTTATCTGATTCCATTCAATTAGTAGTTCATCATCTTTCGAATTGCTCACAAACCCTCCTTTGCAATATAATGGCTTCGCATCACCGAAAAAATAACACTGCATAGCGAAGTGGGTATGCGTTTGTTATATTTTTTTACTATTTAATAGCAAACAGACTCAATTGTTTTGAAAGTATAGGTATTAAGTTTTTTCTCTTTATAAAGTATTTAAGCAAGGAATTTTCAAATCCTTTGAGATCATCTTTATCATCAATCTCACTGAATTCTTTATCGGTAAGAAGAGCGTATCGCACCCAATTGATTGACCAATGTAATTCTTCATGTTTGCCTTCAAAATGATTTAAGCCTGTTTCTTTACAAATTTCTGAGTATGTAATTTTTTGATGAAGTAGTTTATCAAAAACATCAGGTCTTATTATTTTAATAATAGAGAGAATCACAATAATTGGAACCACCCTCAAATAATTTTCTGCGCTAGAGCCATACAGCAATGCTAAGTTTGTATACACTTTTTCTAACTGTCTAAGAGATAGGTTGAAATGCTTAGCAAACAACTCAATACAATCAAGTATCGTCTCACCATCTCCCCATGTTTCTATCTCATGCAATTGAAATAATTTTCTAGAATAACGATTTAGATCGTTTGCATATTGATCTGTTGTTTGTTTAGGTAGTTTTGTCTCAAGGTTGATGAATTTTTGAAGGTAAGTATGAGCATCAATCTTTTGTCCATAAATACACTTAACAGCTTCTTCTAATTGCTCTTTGTGCATTACCAATATAAATACTACATTTTTTACTGAGAATAGATGTTTGATTTTTTCTAGCATTTCTATAGCAAAAGACGGTCTACACCGATCTAGCTCATCAATGATTATTATTAATGGGCCTCCATTAGCACCTTTTAACTTGGCAGGTATTTCAGAAAGTAATTCTTTAAATTCCTTGATTAGCGCAATATCCTTTGAATGAGAGGCTAAGCGTTCTTCTATAATATTACCAAGTAAACTGGATGTGTCTTCTGCTATATCGTCTTTTATGTCCTTTAATGCTTCTAAGTCACATTCTTTTATTGCTCCAAGCGTTGCAGCCTTAGTTGCTAATGTAAGTAGCCGCCAGACCATTTTTTTCATTTTGGTTTTTAATTCAGAAAGTTTATTGCCACTATCTTCTTCAATATTTTCTTCAACAAATGCTGTGATAGCACTTGCTACAGAGATAAACGCATCATCTAAATAATCATTTGCAAAAGCATCAATGTATATGTTTGGGATATTGGATTCAGACAATAATCCCTGCCACATTTTCACAAAGGTGGTTTTTCCTTCACCCCATCTTCCATCAAGCGATATAACCAACTCATCACTAGAGCTTTTAACTAAATTTAGTAGCGCCTCACCGTATGCTTTCCTATTGAGGACATCATTTTTGAAGGAATCCGACTCTTTAATAATTAGTCGCCCCTTAAAAACTCACTCCAAACAAACCAAAACCACCCATTTTTCCAACCATCTAAATCAACAAAACTGCTTTTTATCCAGCACCACAAAAAACCTTAGGTATTTTACAAAAAATAAGCCCAGTTTTTGCCAAAACAAAAAAATAGTGGCTATCACCAGCCATTTTCTCAAATTCCAAGCACAGGCAGCCATTAAAACATTAATCTCATCACCAACTTGCCCTTTGAGTAGGTTTCTAGAGAGTCTAAAATCTGATTTAAGATGTCCGATAATCGGCTCAATCGCTGCGCGTCTTTTACACAGTTTGCGCTTTTTGTCTTGTTGATAACGATTGTCTCGCTTAAGGGCTTTTTTAGGCA
>NZ_UEXF01000041.1:0-1227 GCF_900127505.1 thiotrophic endosymbiont of Bathymodiolus puteoserpentis (Logatchev)
CAAGCCAACACATGGACGCAAAGAGTACAAAATGTTGTCGCCTCTTATGTGGTTGGTGGCGTTGCCGCTGAGTTAGGTGGTGGTAAATTTGCTAATGGTGGGATGAGTGCGGCGTTTAGTAGGATGTTTAATGATCTTAAAAATAATAACACCGTTGAAAACAGTAAGTGTGGAAATGCTCCAGTGAGTTGTATTGCCACAAGTACTGGAGGGATTGGAAAATATCAAGACGGCAATAAATTAGCAAGATACAATTGCTCTAATTCTGGAGGCAATTGTTCTTTCGTTGCACAAGGAGACGGAGAGCATGTTTACGGAGCAAAACTTGGCACATCATGGCACCCAGACTATGGAGAATTTACTAGAGCCTATGGAGTGGAAGGCTTTATAGTCAACCCTAATGATACCTTTTGGGATTTGATATGGAATGGACATAAATGGGTAAACCATGATTTTATTAATAAACTAAAAGTAAACCAATTACCATGAAGACAAAAGAAAAATTGTTGATAGCGCTAGTATTTGTTGTTATTGTTAATATTTTATATATAAATTATTTTAATGTTTTTTATATAATTGCCAAAGCTGAGTTCACCATATTTGTCCCTAGTGGAGGGAGAATATGGAAGAATATGATGCTTCTTGGTATAGTATTAAGTTTAGGGGTATTTGTTAGTATTTTTCTTAATAATAAATATTTTAATCTAATATTTTATGCACTTAATACGATGCTTGAATTATTTGTTTTTATAAAGATTTGGTTTGTATTGGGGCTTTTTTTTTACACAGGCATTTTTCCTCAAGATCATGCTAATTATGTAATTCCCATATTGGCACTTATTTTGTTGTTAACAAGTCGAATGTTATTTAATGTTAAACGCATAAGACAATCATTAATAGAGTGGATTTTTTTGTTTATTTCAAGTTCTATTTACAGTCTTGTTTTAGCATACAATTTCTTAGAGAATAACTTACATTGAAAAAAGTGAAAATAAATCATTATCAAGCCATGCTTGATGATACAGATAATGTCTATTTCTACCGTATCAGATCCCGTGATGCAGCAGGGCGTTTAACAGCACTGATGAAGTTCGCAACCTAGAATACGAATACGACCTAATGGACAATGTCACACAAAGACAAAACCATATCTCAGGTTTGAGTGAGCGCTTTACTTATGACGCCCTAGACCGCCTAACCCAGTCAAGCACCACCGGTAAGATTGAT
>NZ_UEXF01000042.1:0-8260 GCF_900127505.1 thiotrophic endosymbiont of Bathymodiolus puteoserpentis (Logatchev)
GCAACAGTATTAATTGACACCACGGTACAAGAGAAAAATATCACCTATCCCACCGATGCCAAACTTGCTATTAAGATTATCAATCGGCTTAACAAGCTAGCAAAATACCATGGTATCCAACAACGCAGAACCTATGTTAAAGAAGTTAAAAACTGCCGCTTAGCCATTCGTCACTTCCGCCATGTTAAAAAGCGTGCCAAAGCTAAAAGTTCTTTGGTATAAGCGGGGAATTCTCTAAAAGTCTCCGTATTTGGATTAATCGCACCTTGAAAACTACCGATACCATACTCGTAATCATTGCGAGTATCAATCAACAACACATCAGGGGGCAGAGCAGGTCATTTATTTTGACCAGCGCACTAAAGGGTTAAAGCGAGAAAGTACCGTTATCCGCCTACCTTCTTTTGAACAGGTGGCAAAAGATCGCTATCTATATGCACATGCATCACGTGTTTTTCATCTAGAAACAAATCCGGGCAATGCACGCGTTTTAGTACAGCGTCATGGTGAACGTGATGTTTGGTTAAATCCACCACCAATCCCTCTGTCAATGCAAGAATTTGATAGTGTGTTTGAATTACCCTATACACGCAAACCACATCCTGCTTATGGAAGGTTGAAGATCCCAGCCTACGATATGATTCGTTTTTCGATTAATATTATGCGCGGTTGTTTTGGTGGCTGTACATTTTGTTCTATTACTGAGCATGAAGGGCGGATTATCCAGAGCTGTTCTGAAGACTCAGTAATTCGTGAAATTGAAACGATTCGCGATACAGATAGGGATTTTAAAGGCAATATTTCTGACCTTGGTGGTCCAACAGCGAATATGTATCGCCTGCAATGCAAAGATGAAAAAATAGAAGCGTCTTGTCGCCGCCTCTCCTGTGTCTATCCTGGTATTTGCTCAAATCTGGAAACAGATCACAAGCCACTAACTAAATTGTACAGACGTGCGCGCAATTTAAAAGGTATTAAGCATATTTTTATTGCCTCAGGCTTGCGTTACGACTTAGCCGTGCGTGACCCTGAATACATTAAGGAACTGGTCACCCACCATGTGAGTGGACGTTTAAAAATTGCACCAGAACATACTGAAGACAACACCTTGTCAAAAATGATGAAGCCAGGTATTGGTTCTTATGATCAATTTAAGACATTGTTTGAACGCTACTCCAAACAAGCAGGAAAAAACAATACTTAATCCCTTACTTTATTTCATCACACCCTGGAACCACTGATAAAGATATGCTAAATTTAGCGCTTTGGTTAAAACGTAATCAATTTAAGCCAGATCAAGTACAAGCCTTTATTCCCACCCCTATGGCAATAGCCTCCGCTATGTATCACAGTGAATTAAATCCACTCAAAAAAATTACTCGAAAGTCAGAAGCAGTAAAAACACCGCGTAGTGGACAACAACGCAAATTGCATAAAGCCTTTTTACGCTATCATGACCCTAAAAACTGGGACGTATTACGACAGGCGTTAAGGCAAATGGGACGCAGTGACTTAATAGGTAATGGAGAGGAGCATTTAGTGCCTTATTCTAGAGCTAGAAATACACTAAAATCGCAACTTTCACGAAATAACAATAATGACTTTCATCATCGTATTTCTGTAAAAAATACTAAAAAGAATTAAAGAGACACAATGAGTCACTAACAAACTAAACATCTTGCTGTGTCATAAAATGCTTTAATATCAGAGTTTAGGAGTTTTAACTCAGGCTATTAATCCGTTTGTCGCTGGTTTGATCCCAGCTCAAGGAGCCAAATACATAAAGCCTATCTCGTGAGATAGGCTTTTTTATGTCTGATAAAATACCCAAATGAATTCAAAAAAAATACTCATTACTGGTGGTGCAGGTTTTATCGGCTCAGCCCTTATCCGTCATATTATTGACAATACAGAGCATCATGTTGTTAATGTTGACAAGCTCACCTACGCAGGGAATCTAGAGTCTCTCATCTCTATTGAAAATAGCGACAGATATGCATTCGAGCAAGTGGATATTTGCGATGTTAATGCAATCAAGCGTGTATTTACCGAGCACCAACCTGATATTATTATGCACCTTGCCGCAGAATCCCATGTTGATAGGTCTATTGATGGACCAGGTGCCTTTATTCAAACCAATATCGTTGGCACTTATATTTTGCTTGAAGCTGCCAGAAATTATTGGGTAAATCTCACAGGCAGTAAAAAAGATAACTTTAAATTCCATCATGTATCTACCGATGAAGTGTATGGTGATTTAGAAGGACTAGATGATTTATTTACCGAAGATACCCCTTATGCACCAAGTTCACCATATTCTGCCGCTAAAGCCAGTTCAGACCATTTAGTCCGTGCATGGCAGCGTACTTTCAAATTCCCAACACTTGTTACTAACTGTTCTAATAATTATGGTCCCTATCAATTCCCAGAAAAACTCATCCCGCTAGTTATCCTTAATGCACTAGAAGGCAAAGACTTACCAATCTATGGTGATGGCAAACAAATAAGAGACTGGCTGTATGTAGATGACCATGCTAGAGCATTATTGCATGTGGCACTTACTGGTGAAATCGGTGAAACTTACAATATTGGTGGACACAATGAATTGCAAAACATTGATGTCGTCAAAACCATTTGTACTGTTCTTGACGATTTAGCTCCCAGTAAGCACAACAATATTACAAAATATGAGCAATTAATTACTTTTGTTAGTGATAGAGCGGGGCATGATATTAGATATGCCATTGATGCTAGCAAAATCAAAGATAAACTCAACTGGATACCTGATGAAACTTTCGCAACAGGACTTAAAAAAACTATTGAATGGTATCTAGCAAATACTACTTGGTGTGAACGCGTTAAAGATGGTAGTTACCAAGGCGAGAGGTTAGGAAATGGATAGCGTAAACATCATTTGTATGAAGTGGGGCGATAAGTTTCCTGCAGAATATGTTAATCGTTTGTATGGTATGGTGAGTCACAATCTATCATTGCCTTTTAGGTTTGTATGTTTTACTGAGAATGATAGTGGTATTCGCAATGAAGTGGAAATACAGCCATTGCCAAAGTTGGACTTACCAGTTAATTTGGCTGATGCACCTGAGCGAGGATAGCGTAAACTTACTGTCTTTAAAAAGGATTTTGGTGGGTTGAGTGGTAAGACTTTGTTTTTGGATTTGGATGTGGTTATCGTTGATAATATCGATGCCTTTTTTATGACCAAAGGCGATTTTCTAATTGCTCATGACAAGAAAAATCCAACAAAAATTGAAGGTAATTCATCTGTATTTCGTTTTGAAATCGGACAATACCCACAAATATTATCTCACTTTGAGAAAAATTCAGAGCAGGTAAAAAGCGAAGTTCGTCATGAACAAGCTTATTTATCACGAGAGATTCACAAATTGGGAAAACTTGAATATTGGCAAGATGCCTGGGTGCCAAGTTTCAAATATCGTTGCTGCCCATCGTGGATAAAATCTTGGTTTAAGGCGCCATTTATTCCTCAGGGTGCAAAAGTAATTATTTTCCATGGCTTGCCTAACCCACCTGAGGCGATTAAAGGTATTAGTGGTAAATGGTACCGTCATATTCAGCCCAGCCCTTGGATTGTCAAACATTGGAAAGAATAATGCTGTGTTGGTATAATTACTTAATACTCTTATTTAAATAACAAATACTAATGGGTAAAAGAGATAAAACACGGTTTGAAAAATGGTTTTCATTGTCGCGCCACCAAAGGCGTACTGGGGCTAAAGAATTGTCATCACTGATTTTGAGTAATTTTAAATCTCAAAAAACACAAATTCTATTAGGCGATGAAGTTGTTTACACACAGGGCAGTTCAAATTCTCTAGAAGAACACTTTACTGCCTTAAGAGACGAATTTGTTGGGCAAAGTGAACTTTGCTACACCCATGCTAAAATTATTGTTTTAATTAGGCGTGAGTTTGAAGTTAAAAACCATTTTCAATTGTTTGAACAACTTTGGACAGAGGAAAAATATTTCTTATTAGAAAATCTTAATACTCGTTGGTTAATGGCAGCAGCAGATACTTTTGCTGATTATTCAGATAATGATGCGATCAAAAGCTTATCTATTGCTTGCATTTGTTTGCTTAATACCATAAAAATTCAAGAATCAGAGCGATTTTTAACCAACGCACAAAATAATAAAGACGATACAGATAAGCAAACCAAACTTGATGATGAACAGAGATTTGCATTATTTGATGGTACTTCAGTGTTTAAATTTGGTACTGATGATACCCTTAGGAATATGCGTTGGCGTCTTGACAAAGCAGCAGAGATAAATATTGCTGGTGAGATTCTACTTGAGATTTTTAAACGCTTACAGAATTTTGATACCGTTTATAAACGCACAAAAGATAGGCATATTCGAGATAAAACTGCTTGGTGGTAAGTAAGACCTTTATATAATTATGAATATTTTAATCATTAGTCTGTCAAGTGCCATAGAGCGTCGTAATTTTCAACAAATGCAAATGGAAAAACTCAAATTAGATTTTGAATTCTTAGATGCAACCTCAATCAATGACATAGATGCAATAACTTATAAGAAACACGCTAAAGATTGGCAACGCCCTTTAAAAAATACAGAAGTAGCTTGTTATTATTCTCATCATCACGCTTGGGAAAAAATTATTCAGAATAACAAACCTGCATTAATCTTAGAAGATGATGCGCTGTTGTCTAATTGTGTACCTAGTTTACTTAAAAATCTATTAAACAAAAAAAATATTGATTTAATTAATTTTGAAAACAGAGGTAGAAAAAAATTTGTTGCTAAAAAAAGTGAAAGCATTGGATGTAATTCCAAATTAATTAGACTATATCAAGATAGAACAGGTGCAGCAGGGTATATTCTTTATCCGAATGGCGCTAAAAAACTTATTCAATGCGAGCAACAAAAAGGTATTGCATTGGCCGATGCACATATTACTGCTTGTCATAGTGTTAAAGCGTATCAAGTAGAGCCTACACCTATTATTCAACTAGATTATCGTGAACATTACAACCTTGAAAATACTATTTATAAGAATGCATCTGAGTCTATTCTTGGCACCGAAGACAAATCACAAGGTAGTTGGATTTTTCGAATTAAAAGAATTGTCTTTCAGTTAAAACTAGGGTTAAGACAAGTAGTGCTAATCACAAAGTCTGAGAGACGCTATATAGAAATTAGAAAGCAAGATTTTTAAAACAAAATAGAACTAAAATTAGGCAAGGCTTTATCTTTTTCAGAGAGTTGTAGCTGATGTTGTGGAAGTTGCCAATCGATGGCAAGTTTTTGGTCGTTGTAGGTAATACCTTGTTCTTGAGCTGGGTTATAGTAGTTGTCTACTTTGTAAGAGAATACAGCGCTCTCGCTTAAAACAACAAACCCATGTGCAAAGCCTTGCGGGATAAATAACTGCTGTTTGTTTTGGCTTGTGAGTTCAACAGCGATATGCTCCCCATAAGTTGGACTGGACGGTCTAATATCTAGCGCAATATCTAAAATACTACCTTCAACGACCCTTACTAATTTTGCCTGTGCGTATGGTGCAAGTTGGTAGTGCAAACCTCTTAACACACCTTTGTTTGACTTTGATTCGTTTTCTTGAATAAATTTAATTTCTCGTGCGATAAAATTTTCAAATAAATCTTGTCTAAAAGTTTCCAAAAAATACCCTCTATCATCACCATGAACTGTTGGCTGGATAAGAATAACATCAGGTATCGTTTGCCTGATAAACTCCATTTATAAACCCTCGCTCGCTCGTGCAAGCAAATATTGTCCATACTGATTTTTTTCAATGGTTGTGCAAGTTTGATGAGTTGTTCTTTGGTGATATAGCCTTTTTCAAAGGCAATCTCCTCAATACAAGACACCTTTAATCCTTGTCTTTTTTCAATGCTTTCTATAAAGGTTGATGCCTCTAAAAGGCTTTCGTGAGTGCCAGTATCAAGCCATGCATAGCCTCTACCCATTAATTCTACAGAAAGCCTATCTTCCTCAAGATACATTTGGTTAACTGAAGTGATTTCTAATTCACCACGACGCGAAGGTGTAACCTTTGCTGCTTTTTTAATCACATCATTTGGATAAAAATACAGTCCCGTTATGGCATAATTGCTTTTTGGTTGCTCTGGCTTTTCTTCAATACTAATCGCCTTACCTGTTTGGTCAAACTCCACTACACCATAGCGTTGTGGGTCAGACACATGGTAGCCGAAGACAGTTGCTTTGTTGTCTTTAGCACTATCAACAGCTATAAAGCATCTCAGGAAGCCCGTGCCCATAATAAATATTATCACCCAAGATTAAACAAGCATCATCATCAACGATAAAATCCTTGCCTAATATAAATGCCTGCGCTAGTCCATCTGGTGAGGGTTGCACAATATATTCAAACTTCATACCAATAGATGCACCATCACCTAATAAACACTCAAATCTTGGTAAATCCTGTGCAGTAGAGATAATCAATACTTCTTGAATACCCGCTAACATCAACACTGACAACGGATAAAAAATCATCGGTTTGTCATACACAGGCATTAACTGTTTAGATACGCATTGAGTAATGGGGTATAGACGAGTACCAGACCCGCCAGCTAATATGATTCCTTTCATATCGCTATTTTACTTTTTATTTGTCTTGTTTTCTTATTAACTGTAATTCAGTAGCACACATGCCTAATTATTTCTAAATTAAAAAACTGAGAGTTAAATAAGATATAGTAAAATAATTTCTCATGAGAGTTTTGATTATAAGCGAAATAATTAAGTGCATGTTCTGGATTAGATGAGAATATTAGTTACAGGTAAAACAGGACAGCTGGGTAAATCTATCCAAGAAGTAGTTGCCAGTAGTGCGCAGAACTATTTGGGATACAGCTTTACATTTATAGGTAGGGATGAGATAGACTTTAGTGATAATATTAGTATCTCAGAGTATTTTGAGCGCAACAGTTTTGATGTCATTATTAATTGCGCTGCTTATACCCAAGTTGATAAGGCTGAGGGACAACAAGAATTGGCTAATCAAATCAATCATTTAGCAGTAGGACAATTGGCATACATCGCACAACAGAGTAACGCTAAGTTAATTCATATTTCTACCGATTATGTATTTGATGGTAATACCACCAATCCGTACATAGAACTTGATGTGCCAAACCCAATTAATATCTATGCTAAAACAAAATTATTGGGTGAGCAGGTCGTGCAAAATACCATGAGTAGCAATGCACTTATTATCAGAAGTGCTTGGCTGTATTCCCAATATGGTAATAATTTTGTCGACACTATGTTAAAGCTTGCACAAGATAAAGATGAGTTAAAAATTGTTTCAGACCAAATAGGCACGCCAACTTATGCAACAGATTTAGCCACAATAATACTTCACATTATCAATAACAAAGATTTTACAAGGAACTTTGCTACAACAACCTATCATTATTCAAGCATGGGGCAATGTAGTTGGTATGAATTTTCCAAAGAAATATTTTCTATTTGTAAAATAAAATTAAACATCATTCCTATCACCACAGATGAGTATCCCACGCTTGCTAAAAGAGCATTATATACCGTGTTAAATAAGGATAAAATTACCACAAAATTTAACATTACAATCCCAACATGGCAGTCTTCGCTTAAAGAATGTTTAGTCAATACTAATAGTATTAGCTTATCTGTTATTATTGTTAATTATAAAAGTTGGACTGTCTTGCAACAATGTTTAGATTCTTTTAAACAATTCCCGCCAAAACTCAATTTTGAAATCATCATCATCGATAATGATTCAAAAGATGGTAAATTTGATGACTTTGCCAAATTTAATCCAACTGCTAAATTCATAAAAAATTCTGGTAACAATGGATTTTCTAATGGCTGTAACCTCGGTGCAGATAATGCCAAAGGAGAATATCTGTTATTCTTAAATCCTGATGTTATTTTGACTGACAAATTGGCCATTGACAGTATGTTTGAGTTTGCTAAAAATAATACAGAGGTTGGCATTGTATCTTGTAGAACTATTGATCCAAAAGGTAGACCAGAAAGAGAAATTTCCTTTTTCAACCCCTGGCTAACGATTGGTTGGATTCGTTCTATTTAGTCAACCCTTAAAAACCACACAACAAATTGATTTATAACAATAAAACCAACAATAACCCTAGACAAATCAACCAACTTTTGCTAAAATACCTCTTATTTCTTGGTCGTTTTGCTTAAAAAAATGTTAACTAAATC
>NZ_UEXF01000043.1:0-17185 GCF_900127505.1 thiotrophic endosymbiont of Bathymodiolus puteoserpentis (Logatchev)
GTGTGGCGGTGAATGAACGAACCTTTGTATCAAAACAAGACCATGATTTCTAAGCCACCTGTGTGGCGGTGAATTAACAGATAAAGTGTTTTGTGATATATTTGCTTTTCTAAGCCACCTGTGTGGCGGTGAATAAAAACGCAAATGTAATACTAAACAAATAAAATTTCTAAGCCACCTGTGTGGCGGTGAATAAACCAGTTGTGAAATAATGAATGATTTATATTTTCTAAGCCACCTGTGTGGCGGTGAATATTGAGAACATTCAGTCTTTTAAATAATAAATTTTCTAAGCCACCTGTGTGGCGGTGAATCGAAATGGTTACTGTTGGTGCCTCTGTTAAATTTTCTAAGCCACCTGTGTGGCGGTGAATCCATAATTTAATAAGGTATGTCTTCATCAGCATTTCTAAGCCACCTGTGTGGCGGTGAATCACACAGTTGCCCACTTGATACAACTGTGTGTTTCTAAGCCACCTGTGTGGCGGTGAATACAACTAACCCACAGAGACATCATCAACCACTTTTCTAAGCCACCTGTGTGGCGGTGAATAAAAAGTAGGAAGCATAATAAATACCTTATTTTTTCTAAGCCACCTGTGTGGCGGTGAATAAACCAGTTGTGAAATAATGAATGATTTATATTTTCTAAGCCACCTGTGTGGCGGTGAATATTCAGACATTGACGGTGTGCCAGTTTTAAAATTTCTAAGCCACCTGTGTGGCGGTGAATTTTCTTAGTCACGAACAAGAAGAAGTGGCTTTTTTCTAAGCCACCTGTGTGGCGGTGAATTAACAGAAAAAATTAGGGCAATTCAATATACATTTCTAAGCCACCTGTGTGGCGGTGAATCTAAGCCGTTCTTATGCCAGTCTTGGTCTCTATTTCTAAGCCACCTGTGTGGCGGTGAATTGCGAAAAGGGCGACAGTATCATTGTTGCCGATTTCTAAGCCACCTGTGTGGCGGTGAATCGAGTTTTTCCTGTGTCGTATATCGCTGTAGATTTCTAAGCCACCTGTGTGGCGGTGAATTTGGTCTTTGATAAAATATTCCTGCTCTGATATTTCTAAGCCACCTGTGTGGCGGTGAATGTCTACACGGTGTCGACTGCCCTGAAATGAAATTTCTAAGCCACCTGTGTGGCGGTGAATCACAGTTAGACGCGCAATTTTTAACAGTCAATTTTCTAAGCCACCTGTGTGGCGGTGAATTAAGTCTGATTATGGATTTAATGCTCCAGACATTTCTAAGCCACCTGTGTGGCGGTGAATACTCACCTTTCCAAATATTTTTATGAGCTAGCTTTCTAAGCCACCTGTGTGGCGGTGAATGGGTTTTGGGGTTTTGGGGGTTTTTTTTATTATTTCTAAGCCACCTGTGTGGCGGTGAATGAAAATAACAAAATAAAAATGCAAGGAACGACTTTCTAAGCCACCTGTGTGGCGGTGAATCGCTATCTTTAAAAAAGTTGTCGACTGCAAAATTTCTAAGCCACCTGTGTGGCGGTGAATTCGGAGGTTTGACATATATGCCATTTTTAATATTTCTAAGCCACCTGTGTGGCGGTGAATAGTATTTTAAACGCAAAAAAATAAACTGCAACAATAACTTAAAACAAAAACCATCAAAATACCAATGCTTTTTATCATTATTATAACTTATTGATTTATAAATAATTTTTAAAGAGAAACCAACTAATGGTTAAAAAATTATACAACTACTTCATCTAGACATAGACACCAAATTTGTTCGGCTAAATAAAGAGGCAGTGATATGATATTAGGTTTATTTAAAATGTTAGGTGGCTGAGTGTTTAAACGAATAGCGAATTGGGGTTTTTTTTCTTGCATAAATAAATGCAATGATTTAAGGCTACCTGTTTTGCCTGCTTTTACCTCAATTGGCACAATATACTTAGAGCACGCAATAACATAATCAATCTCTGCTGAACTTGATTTTTTTTCTCGTATCCAATAATGTAATTCAGGCGATTTATAGTAATCCTGACTAGTAACTAACGCCTGACCAACCCATTGTTCTGCCAACATTCCAGCATTTACCATCATAATATCTGTATTAATAAATGCTTGATAATCTAGATTTAACACACTTGATATTAACCCAACATCCAAGAAAATTAATTTATAAAACTTATGCTTTGCTTCTGCAGCTAATGGCACACCATTGGCACTACTATGAACGACTTTACTGGCTATTCGTGCACTAACCAATAAATCAATCATTTTTGCAACTTCTGTAGCACGATGGTCTTTAGATAAAGACGAGTATTTAATTTTATTACCAACGATAGTCGGAATGGTGCTAAATATTTTTCTCAGTAAAATGGTGTTATTTGATTGTGTATATTTTGAAAAATCATCCTGAAAAGTGGCAAGCAAATCTTGTTTTACCAACTCAGTTTGCTTCAAACTTGCTGTCTTAGCATAAGTTTTAACCGCCTCAGGCATACCGCCTACTATCATAAATTCTTTAAAAGCCGACATCAATGATTGATGCAATGCATTAGGAATTTCTACACCTAAACGCCAATTTTTCAAATAATCGGCTAGCTTGTTTTTTTTAATTGCCAATAAAAACTCAACAAAGCCCATGGGTTGTAAATACATATAACTAATTCTGCCAACTGGCATAGAATAGGTCGGAAAATACAATGCAAAATCCAACAACGATCCTGCTACAATAATATGCAATTTTGGCAATTCTTCATAAAAATAACGCAACACTGCCAATACTTTTGGCGTGGCTTGAATTTCATCCAAAAATAATAAAGTCTTACCAATAATAATATCACGATTTAGTCCAAGCTCTAATAATTGAATGATTTTAATCGGATCATTGCTGACAAAAAACTCAGCATATTCTGGATTTCTCTCAAAATTAAGTAGCAATAAATCAAACTCTTGCTGCTTAGCAAACAACGATACCAATGTACTTTTCCCCACTTGCCTAGCACCTCTGATAATCAGTGGTTTTCTTTGCAAATCTTGCGACCAATGTTGCAAGTCTATTAATCTATTTCTAAACATTTTATAAGTAATTATTGATAAAATACAAGGTTATTTAAACACTTAATAAGATAAAAAACAAGGGTATTTTATCAAAAATAAACACATAAGAATTCAAAAAACAGGGATAGTTGCCGTCTTACTCAATCCAAAATGATTAAATTCTCCAATCACTGCCTGTTGTTGTAACTCGCCAAACTGAATATACAAACGATATTTACTACCCGTTGAGGTGCTTTGTAATTCTAAATACGGATTGCCCAAACTTGTTACAAACATTTTATTTTTATACTGCTTAATATATGCCCTTACTTCATCATCAGTTTTTAAAACACCTTTTTCTTGTTGGTATTCAATGCGTTTTTTAAGTTTAGCATCACTCATTGTTTGGCGAATACGAGAAATGGTTTGATGTCCATTCACTTTATCAGGCACAGGTAAAATATCGCCCACAGCACAATAGCCCGACAAACCACCTAGCCAATTAAGATTTTGCAATTCTTTTAATCTTTCTTTAGTGGAATGGATACGGATAACGCAACCTAACCTCTCTTTGACTTGAGAAAAACTCACACCAATGTCGCTGGCGTTTAGCTCAAAGATAGCTTTGTGTAGTTTGGTGTAAAATTTGTTTAAAAGTAAATTTTCTTGCATTTCAGCATCTGGCTTGATTCTTATTTCAACATAATAGTTCATTTTATTACCTCGCTAATATTAATATCATTTACAAAAGCCAAGCCTTTTTTGCCTAAATAAAAACTTGAAACCCCAGCGTTATTAATCATCGTGCGTATTTCTTTGGCTTTGTCTTTGGGTATATCTAAAATAATATCTAAATTTCCATTGGCTTTTGTCATTAAGTTTTTGTTTTTACCCTCTCCTTTTACAAAAGTTTCATGAATATAAGGGTTACCCCATATTTTCTTTTTTGCACCTGTAGTAAATTTATCCATAAAATCTTTTTTGGTAAATCCTCGTTTTGAAATACCACTAATGCCGCCAACTTTAGTTTTTGCACTAGCCATATCGTATTTCTTTGATAGCCTTTCTAGCTGCAAATATAAAGCGGAGGCGTATAAACTAATTACTACAACTTCATCTTTTATATTAAAGTATTTTATATCGCCAAATTTTTCTGTAAACACATTAAGTACTTCCTCTAAATCAGAATTTCTAGCAAGTGACTTTTCTTTGTTTAAAGACTCTAATTTAAATATTACAGAAATTGGATTAAGGGTTATCGCCTTTACTATCAATTTATCATTCACAATAAAATTAATCAATTCATCAATATTTAACGCCAAAATACCCCAAAATTCTGATGAATAATCTGAATTAAACATAGCATCGTTTGACTTGATTGCTCCTGTAAAAGAGTTTTGATCAGTGCTGCCTGATATATTTCTAAGATATGTCATTTCTTGTGTGAGTTGCGGATTTTTATCATTAAAATCAACTTTTGCCTCAATATCGGCAAAATAATAATTTTTACCTTGCCTTGATTGATACAACTTTCTTTGGTCGCCAATCAAACGATTTAACACACCCATTACCGTATCTTTGCTCACCCCCCTCTTAATGAAGTTTTTATCATTTTTAAGGCTGGTAATAGAGGCGATATATTTTCTACCTTTCTTTGGAAGTGGTTCATTGTTGTTGCCATCCAAAAATGAATTGCGCCAACAAGAATCATATTCTATGGTAATTCTCATAAACTCTCCTGATTAATCTTTAGCGTAAAAATAAATAGCAAATTCTTTATCTTTTTCAGGATTGGTACTATCACCTCTTTTAACTCTCATCATTTTAGTACTATCGTTATAATCCACCTCTAACTTATCTACATACATATAACCTTTAGCTTGACGAATGTTTAAATTTTTCAACATTTCCAAAGTTTCATTAACTAAAATTTGAATCGCATCTTGGTTTAATAAAATACCCTGTTCACCTTCTTCAAAAATTGTACCACCACGCACATAGTTTGGATGAAAAACCGCTTTAGGATTTAAATCCTTTAATTGTTGTTGTTCTTTAATTCTTTGAATAAATTCTTGCACTTGCTCTGCCACCTTTTCACCTTGATCCTCTTTGATAATCATAGCCGCACGATCAAATTTATTATCCAGCGAAATAAATTGCAATTGCTCAATACTGATTGAACCATAAGCCGTATATTTTGTGTCGCCAAAAGTGGTTTTTGAGAAAAATGAAGAACTGTCTCGCTCTCCCGCTTGTCCAAATTGATCAAAATTACCATTGCCCAATTCATCAACAAAATCTTCAATCAAAAGCGGACTGGTTCTTTTACACTGGCTAGATGGCACCACAAAACCACGCATTAAACCTGTAATTGAAGCGAGAACAGGGGTTAAGTCTTTTTCTTTAGCAAAGTGTAAATCAAACGCCTGATCTCTAAACAAATGATGGCGAATGCAATTTTGACTAATATATAACGGAGTTTTTGTAAAATCCATATCTGTTGCTTCTTTTTTATATTTGTAACCCGTTTCTTCTTTGATTCGTCCCGTAAGGTTGGTATAACCTCGTAACTTTGGCAAGGTGTGATTGTCCACCACTTTTCCTTCATTGCTTAGTTGAGTTGGTCCATTCCAATTTACAACACCATGCCCTAATGCGGTAATTTCAAAATCAACGCTTTTTATACCTTCTATATTTTTCATATTTTTTCTCCTAAATTATGTGCTTTCAAATGAACACGATTATTATTTTATACCAATTAAATTAATTTTGTCAAATTATTAAAACAATATCATGAAAAATTGCTTAAAATTATCTTTCTGTTACATAAGCAGCTTGGAAAAATTAAATTAATTTTGTCATTTACCGCCACATAGGCGGCGCTTTATCACTCATTGTCTTGTAATTTTGAAATAGACATAACGCCAATAGCTTGATTGATGCCTTTTAAATAATAAATTGCCTCGTCGCTTGCCTCTGTTTTTACTATATCCAAATCATTTGGTGTATAACTCACATAAATAGGTGTTTCAGGGTCTCTTGAATTTTTAAGATACAATCTTGTTTTAAGCCTTGTCGTCTCGGTAACGCCGTATTTTTGATTATCATCTACTTTGATATTGTGATGCTTTTTACCCATAAACTTCAAAGCACTCTCATCTTCATCATAATTTGAAATCTCATTAACACCCAAAGTTATTGCTTCTGGCAAGTATTCATCCAAAACCTTCCTATTTTCCACATCGTAAACTGCCATTTGCACAAATCTACTATCACCCCTAAGTGAATATTTTTTAAGTTTTATCGTGCTGTTTTTGGATAATTTAAGCCGCTTTGGCTCAAAAATATTTTTACAAATAACATGCACACTATCTTTTAATAATGCGATAAAATCTTGCTTTATCGTTGCCAAACAAGCAGTATCTTCGTAGAATTCTTGATACCATTTATACAAGTTGTTAATGGTAATATTTTTGTTATTTTCTAGTTTATTGCTTAAAAATTCATACCAAACTTTGACACTTTTCAATTGACGATTACGCCCTAAAAATTTTGCCGATTTTCCTGTTTGTATACCATTTTTAATGCCATCAGTTACTGCAATTGTTAAAGTAGCCATGTCATATTTTGCAAAACGATTAAGCCTACCTAAGCGTTGCAAAATGTTTTCTGCAATATCAACTTCACTAATCATATTTTTGCAACTAATATTAAGTGCTGCTTGAATCACAGGACCACTACGCAAAATATCAAATTTATGTATGCCGTCTTCTGAAAAAGATTCAAACACTTTGGCGAAAATATCTTTGCGGTCGTCTGGGGTAAATCTAGCATGGGTTAAAAGACTATTTTCATTTTTTTGATTTTCGATAAAACTTTTTTGTGCCGTTGTGGCAGTATTGCTGATCACAAAGGTGTTTTTATCAACTTTTTTATAAGACGGATTAGTTTCATCTTTGATAGCTTCGTCATAATCTACAAATTCAATTTGATAAGATTTATCATTAAAACTATCTATACCGATAATATCCTCTGTGACTATGCCTAAGAAATCTTTAACAAAATAATAATTTGGCGTAGCAGACACTAAAAGCGTATTAGGCATCGCCTCTTCACTTTGTTGGAGTTTTTTGCATTCTATCAATTCAGCGAATAAGATATTAAAGCCTGCCATCGGAATATATTCGTGAAACTCATCAAACACTACCGTAGCATTCATAAATCTGGTCAGCGTGCTGATATTTCTATGTGTGGTAATACTGTTAATAATCTGGTCAATGGTGGTTAACACAATATCGCCCGAAAAATATTCGCTCTCAGGCGGTTCGCTCTTTTTATTAGTGAACTTAAATTCTCCTGTGTGGATTTCAATAATGGCATTCGGTAAATATGCCTCACTACTTAAATCGTTAAATAAACTTTGGCAAATAGCCACCCTAGGGCAAACCCAAATAATTTGTTTAGCAGAAGTCTTTAACGCCCATTCTAATGCTATTTTTGTTTTACCACACCCTGCTGGGCCACTTAACACAGCAATATTTTTTTCCTTACCCGCTAAATCATAGGCGGCCTTTGTTTGCCGTTTGTTTCTTTCGCTATCAGGATATTTAGCCTCAAAACCACCAAGGCAGGCTTTAATATGCTGGTTTAATCCTCGTTCTTGTATCAGTTGTTTATTGGCAAAATCTTCTAGTTTTTTATCATCAATATAACTTTTCAGTTCATCACAACTTAACGCTGAAACTATTCTATCCGCTGAAATAACAGCAGTACGAATTAAATTTTCTTTGGCATTTTTCTTAATTTGTTTTTGATATTTGTCTATTCTTTCTGAAGTTTCATAGATTTTGTATTCGGGTAATTTAATGCCATCAATTTCATTTTCGTAATTTGACGTTGATTTAGTTTTAATGATTTTTTCATCAAAATACTCACTCATTAAATTGTCAACACTTATCATTATAATTTTACTTTTAGTAAGTAATTCTTTTAAATCATTGTCTCTTAATTTTTCCGAAACTTGATTAAGACTTGATATTTCGCTTTTGCGAATAGGCTTGGCATGATGCCAATAAATAGCGTGCTTGACTGCCTTTTTCTCCCCCTCTCCTAAACTAGAATCATCAGCCAATAGTTCATAAATTAGCGTTGACACTTCATTATGGGTTGGATATTTTTCCCATGAAAATTTTCCATTTTCAATATGCACACCATTTTCTGGTAGTTCAGCAATTAAATTTTTCTTTTTTAATTCTTTATTTAGCCAGTCTTGAAAATGCATTTCTAACTTACCAATATCATGCCAAAACCCTGCACTTAAAGCCGCTTTTTGCAACTGATTATCCGTGCAAAAAGTTTTCATTATTTCTTTTGCCACCACACCAACTACAAATAAGTGTTGATCTAATGGTTGCTTTTTTGTATTTGCGTATATTTCACTCATGTCTATTTCTCCTATAAATTTATCCGCCTCGGTATAGTTTACCGCCACAAATCCCTCGTTATTAAACTTGTTTCGATTTCCCACCACCCACAGTAATTCTATTCTAATTCTTGATTTTAGTTGATGACAACTAACGGCAGTATTTTTGCTGGCAGTTTTTCGTAAAAGTCTTTTAACCGCATCTAAGCCTTCTTCGGTAATGGGGGTTTGCCAAGTGTTATTGCCGATACGGTTAGCAAAAGCGTCCAATACTCGTCTTGTTCTACTAAGGGCTTTTTTCTCACACTCACTGATGAAAGTTACTAGCATTTTTTATCCTTTTCAACCTCGGCGCAAATCTCTTTGATGGTATTAAACATAAAGTCTAGCGCCTTATGTTTGGTGAAGTTTTGCAAACATTGAGCGCGAAATTCTACATCGCTCATTTGCTCTTTGGCGCCAATAAATGCCCACGGTAAAATAAGTGCATCTTTAACCAAATCAGCAATATCAAACACCAAAGCACCTCGGCGAGTTTTACCGTGCATAAGCGCAAAACCGTGTGGAATGCCAAGCACCCAAAGGGTGGTAGCAGCCAGTCCATAGGCCAAATAATTACCATGATTAAGAAAATCATTAGCCAAATCTGTGCTGTCATGTTGCCTAGTGAATTTTATGGTTTTGGTGGCCGTTGCAGCTTGCCTGTAAAGAGCCTTAGTAAGCAACATTTCATCGGTTAGGAGTTTGTTAACACTATTGGCGTTGATAATTTTTTGCTTGAAATCATCCAATAATTTTGTATTAGGTGTGATACCTTCGATTTTTAAATCTTTGTCTTTACCCCAGATTTTGTTTAAAAAATCAATGCGTTTGGTTTGAATGGTTTTAGCAAAAATTAATCGTTTGCCTTCGTCAAACCAAAATCCCATCCACGCTTGCACATATTCGGTAGGACGATATTCACTTTGTGGTGTAAGCCATTCAATTTGCGTTGCCATGAGTAGTGGCGTACCACCAGAGCCACTAAAACCAACTAAAACTCCTGCTTGAGCGAGCATTCTCATCGCTGCTTGAGTGATTGAAGTGCCACCACCAAGTAAAATACAAGTGGTATTGGCAATAGGAATATTCCAATATTGTTTGTTATCTTGTTCTTCCGTGAGATATAAAACACGCCCATCTTTTTGCATGACTCGGCATTTGTCTAAATAATAAATATTGGCGCGTTTAGAATGAAGAATGGCTTTTAAATCAGTTAATTGCTGCATAAAAATAAAAAGTTCAAATAAAAGGCGCACTTTACCCAAATAAAACCAACCTTGAGTAATTATTTTAAGTTACACCCTTGATATTTATTTTAAAAACCCACCCACGCTGCTCAAAATCATCAAACATATCAAAACTCGCACAAGCTGGGGATAACAAAATTGCACCGCTGTCAATTAAGATACTGGCGGTATTAACTGCCGCTTCCATAGAGTTGGCATAGGTAACCTTTGCAGTGTGGATGTTGCTACCTAATTCTTTAGCGCTTTGCCCGATTAAAACAACATTGGATATCCCAAATCCAAAAATAGAACCACCCAACCCAAAAAATACCAATCAAAATCCTAAAAAACCACCCCATTCAAGTCTTGCATCCATAAAAATACAAACAATACCCCCAATTTGATAAGATCAGCACAAATTATTCGATATTTTGGATCGTTTAGGTTTTTCAGGTGTGCTTAAGCCTCCTTTGTTTAGGCAGGGCTTTTTTTGTTGTTCGTTTAAATCAAGATAGCAACGGCTTAAACGCTTTGATGTTGTTTAGCACCTGAGTAAGTAAGTCATAATATTGTGCTTGGCACTTAACAATCACTTGTCTGCCATGTTGAAGTACTTTAGCGGCGATAGCATAGAAGCGATTGCGCACATACTTGGCTCTTTTATTGGCAAATTCAAGGGGTAATATTTGACGCATTAGTGCAAACAAGTTGTAAGACAAACTACAAATATCAAAATACAAGGCATTGGCATTAAAATCACCACAAGGCATTTGTCTTGCACCAAAATCATTTTTCAATTCTTTGATACGGTTTTCACTGTCTTCACCTCGTTGGTTGTAAAAATGGATAACCTTGCTGTCACTCAAAGTTTCAAGATTGGTGGCGATAGAGCGATAAATATATTGTCCACTGGTGATTTGTTCAGGGGCTTGGGTGCTGTTATTGCTGTCTAATTCTAAGTCTAATTCTACCTGCCCAGTAACAGAGCTCCTTTGCACGACTAAATCAAAGACTTTGCCATTATTACCCATAAAATGGCGCATTCTAAAAGTGGCTTGCCCATCAATGGCTTTGCCTTTTTTATCAACCAAAGGTTGCCATTGGTTGTCCTTATCTACAAAAATATCTTTAAGAGATTGACATATCTTTGCTCTGATACTAAATTCAATATCATGTTCAAAGCAATAATCAATAATACTGGCTTGATAGCCTGCTGCGTCTATTCTAAGTTTTTTGATGTTAGTGCCTTTAGGTAATGCGTCTTGAGAGATTTTGATAAAGTCAAGGTTGTCTTTTGCTGGTGATACATTACCCGCCCTAAAGTTAGTGGCAACAATCTGCCCTGTTTGGGCGATATGTCCTATTATTGGCATATAGCCCTTGTGTTTCTTATAAGTCCACTGAGCATCAGCTTTATTGGCAATGACTTCACTGGCATCAATATCAAGGGTGATGTTTTTGCAATGATTAAGCGTGGCTTTAAGCACAGTTTTATTGACCTTTTGTAAGGCTTTGATTCCTTGGTTGTCTTCACCTAAACGCCGAAGCCAAATGCCAATAGCCTGTGGGGTTGGCACGCTTTGATTGGTGATTAAGCGTAGCGCCTTGTCTTTGGCAATGTGGGTAGTATCATCTAAGCACTGACCACCTTCATGTTGACTTAATATCAAGGTATTGATAAAAGTGGAGGCTTTGAGTGCACAATTGCTACCAAGGGCTGGGAAGTGTTGATCAATGGTATTAGACAAACTCAATGTGTTAATGGTATGTGCAGTAGCAAGTAATCCAATGCGAGCGGTTAAAAGTTCGTTGGTAGAGGACAGTTTGTAGTTTAAAATTTTCATAAACGCAGTAAGGTTTGGTTGTGTATAAAAGGGATGTGGTTGTCTTTTGTGTTTTCACCCAATGGGTGAAGCGGTTTTTTGGTTGAAATTATTATACCAGTTGGGGTTTGTGTGTTTTTTTGATTTCTATTTTTGGATTAGGGTTTTATGCTCACAACTATCTGTTCATTACCAGATGTATAGCCTTCTCTTGATTCTAATGAACTGATTGAATTGTCTAATGCTTCTTCGTAATCGATAATATTCGGAACATCTTCTTTATTGATTTTTTCAATATATATATCAATTATGCATTTATCATTTTTGGCCTCTCTTGAGGCGTCTAAACTATTTTGCATTAACTCTCTTATTGGGTGAGAGTAGCCATTTTTTTTATTTGCTAATTTGATAGAAGTAAAGCTATCACCCCTTCCATAACTAAAATATAATTTTGACATTTTTTTATCTTCCTTTTTTAATCGGTGCAATTACATGGAATTGCACTATCTAACTTTAATAATTCTGGATCAATTTTTTCACCCCTATCAACTTTATTTTTAATATCTTCAAAAACAAACTTACTAATACCGCCAAAAAAACCCACAAATTTAGTGCTTTCTTTAGCAATATTCCTATGCTCTGCCTCTAAATCACGACTGTATTTTTTTTCTATATTTACCCACCAATCTATGCTCTCTGGTGTATCTTTATCAATTTTATTCTCTAACTGTAAAGTAGCAATTTGCTGTAGTTTCGCCTTACTTTTTAATGGACAATAAAGACAATTAGAAAAAAGCCCTGTGTTAGATAATTTTAAATTAAAATTTTGTCGCTCCCAAAACTCTACTACTTGCTCTTGAGTGGTATTATCATCAACTAATGGAGCGTAAATGCTTTCGCCATGAGGTTGGTTGAATAATGATTTCCCTTGATTTTCTTGAGCCTCATCAATTCTATTTTCAATTTTAGTTATTCGCCTTTGCTCATCACTTCTAATGCCTAGAACCGATACATAATCCACTGCTAAATCGCCATACAATTGCACCTTATTACCTAAAATACTTCCTTTTAAGATATCATTATCAATCACAATATTTGCACTTGTGTAATCCCGCCAAAATTGCTTCTTTCTGACAAACGCACAACTTCTAACAAACGCTTTTTTAGATAATAAAATTTTGTCTGGTACGCCACCGCCATTCTTTTTGTGAGTCTTTATAAGATCATCATCAGACATTTTGGGAGTATTTCCATAATGTCCTAGTCTCTCAATACTTTGCTTTTGTGCGAACCAATCACTTAAAAAAGCATTAGTGACAAAAATCTTCATTGATATAGTGCAAATTCTAGATACCATGCTTGGTAAAAATCCGCTAAGTGATATCATTTCCTCAAACACTTCGCCTTTATAACGATAGCCATTTTTATTTTGTTCGCTATAAGGCTGGTCATTTGTTAATCTATAAGTGGGTTTTCTTGACCATTGATAAATACCACTTGAGTCTTCGTAAGTTTGATATTCAATCCAAAAGAATGGAATGTTGTATTTTTTTTCTGTTATTTTTTTTATTTTTCGAGTGAATTCGTAAGTAGCAGAATGCTCAGCAGAGGTATTGTTAAAAATAACAACATCGCCTCTTTTTGGTTTGAGCTCATTGCCTTCAAGTAGCTTCATTAACATCATTGCCGACGATCTACCACCTGAAAATTTAACAATATGTGGCTCTTTATTACTCATATTCTTATACCTTAGCCTTGTAAAAAACTAAATTTAGCATAATTATGGGGTTTGACTATGCCAATCAGTTTGCTGTTGAAATTGATGGGCGATATTAAGGAGTTTTGACTCAGACCAGTAATCACCAATCATCTGCAAACCGACTGGTAGTTTCTGCGAAAAACCTGCTGGTATGCTCATCCCTGGCAAACCTGCAAGGTTTGCACTCAAGGTATAAATATCGGCCAAGTACATAGATACTGGGTCCTTGAATGAACCTAAGTCAAATGCGGTAGTGGGGCTGACGGGGCCCATAATTACATCCACCTTTTTAAAGGCTTCTTTAAAATCATTGCTAATAAGGTGTCTGGTTTTTTGTGCTTTAAGATAATAGGCATCATAATAGCCGGCAGAGAGTGCGTAAGTACCAATCATAATGCGGCGTTTGACTTCTTCGCCGAAGCCTTCGGTGCGAGAGCGAAGGTAGAGGTCTTCTAGGTCTGTTGGGTCGGTGCAGCGATGGCCGAAACGCACGCCGTCCATTCTGGACAGATTGGATGAGCATTCACAAGGGGCGACGATGTAATAAGTGGGGATGGCGTATTTTGAATTGGGGAGTGATATTTCTTTGACACTGGCGCCCAGTGCTTCAAACTCTTTCACAGCAGCCATGGTTGCAAAAGCAACGCCATCATCCAGCCCTTCTGAGAAAAACTCTTTTGGTAAGCCAATGGTTAGGCCTTTAATAGAATTATCGAGTGACTGCGTATAGTCCTCAACATCACGCTGTGCACTGGTAGAGTCTTTCTCATCAAAACCTGCCATCACATTGAGCACCAATGCTGCATCTTTGGCTGTTTGTGTTATTGGCCCTGCTTGGTCAAGACTTGAAGCATAAGCAATCATACCGTAACGAGAGATACATCCATAAGTTGGCTTTAAGCCCGTAATACCGCATAGACTTGATGGCTGACGAATAGAGCCGCCTGTATCAGTACCCGTTGCAAAAGGTACTAAACGATCAGCAACCGCAGCAGCAGAGCCGCCTGATGAGCCACCTGGGGATTTGTTTTTGTTCCATGGATTTTTAACCGCGCCATAAAATGAATTTTCATTGCTTGAACCCATAGCAAACTCATCCATATTGGTTTTACCCAACATCACTAGGTCTGCTTGATTAAATTTATGAGTAACAGTCGCATCATAAGGTGCGATAAAGTTATCCAGCATTTTAGAGCCTGCAGAGGTTTTTATGCCATTGGTACAAAAGATATCTTTATGTGCGTAAGGGATACCTGTCAATAGCCCTGCATTACCTTTGGCAATTTTCTCATCAGCGGCTTGCGCTTGTTTTATTGCTGCTTCGTCGGTTATGGTGATAAATGCATTTAGGTCTGAGGCATTAATTCTATCCAGATAATTCTGCGTTAATTCAACAGAAGAAAATTCCTTACTCTTTAGCCCTTGCGCTAGCTCAGCGATCGTTTTATTGTGAATACTCATACTACTCAATCACTGTTGGCACCAAATAATGCTGTTTGCCAATTTTTGGTGCAATTGACTGGAAAGACTTTGACCAGTCTTCTTCTGTAACTTTGTCTTCTCTAAGGCGCTGAGTCATATGTAGTGGATGCGCCATTGGCGTAATATCATCGGTATCAATCTCGCCTAATTGTTCAGCAAGTGTCAAAATATTGTTTAAATCTTGCATGGTTGCATCAAATACATTGCTATCAATGCTAAGTTTGGCCAGATGCGCAATTTGCTTGAGTTGGGTGTTATCAATCATGCCAATATTTTGTTATAGAAATGGCACTGAATTAAAAACACTCATTGGCTTGCCAAAAGAAGAGCGCAGTGTAGAGATATCACGCTGCATCCATAGCATTGATTTTTGCATACCAATCATATTGTTGTTCATTTCTTGCATATTCGCCAACATTGGCTTAAGTGCACCCATCTTGGCATTGATTTGCGCCATATTGGTAGAAATGCTGTCTAAATTATCAAGTTTTTTGGCAACAATCATCATGTTTTTACTAACACTGGAAAAATCTTTTTGCATTTCCCCAACTGATTGACTCATTCGTGCGACATTTTTTGATAAATTATCAATACTAACAACCATAGAAGACATATTGCCACCCATTTTAGGGTCCATTGCCTTGGCTAACTTGGTCATATCTTGTGTAATTGAATAAATAATCATAAATCCACCAAATGCCAACAAACTAAAAACAATTAACGAAGGCATAAAGAAACGCTCAAATTTAGTATTTGTGCGTTTGTCTGCGTGCTCTTCCACACTTTCTAGCATTTTTTCCAAGTCAGAAATACTAGTACTGATCATTACATCATCATCGTTAATCGCATCACTCTTAATACCTTCATTTTCTTTAATGTCTTTATCACTCATAAAAAATCCTTAATTGTTTGCTCTAAATTATGTTGCTGATAATCGTTACTAATGAATGCTTGCCCTATTTTTTTCATCAAAACAAGACGAATCTCCCCATCAATGGCTTTCTTGTCAACGCTCATTGCAGCCATAAAATCTTGGTAGTCTATTTTACTGCTGATAGTTATAGGTAGATTGACTTTTTGCAATAAATACTCAACTTGTTGCACCTCTTTATCGGTGATAAAGCCCTCTAATGCCGACAACTTAGCTGCCATTAGCATACCCACGGAGACTGCTTCTCCGTGCAGATAAACACCATAGCCCAATGTATTTTCAATCGCATGCCCAAAGGTATGCCCTAAATTGAGTAGCGCACGCTTACCAGCTTCCAACTCATCTTGCGCCACAATATCAGCTTTGTCAAAGCAAGATTGATATACAGCCTCAATGATTAAACCTTTATCCCTAGCCATTAAGCCGTCTACCTTATTTTGCAGATAAGTTAAAAAATCCGCATTACCTAATAAGCCATACTTAATCACTTCAGCCAGCCCTGCTGAGTATTGTTGGTTGTCCAAAGTGTCCAAGGTATTGACATCAATCACCACGCATTTTGGCTGATAAAAGCTGCCTATCATATTCTTACCCAATGCGTGATTTACCCCTGTCTTGCCACCCACACTGGAATCAACTTGTGAAAGCAAAGTGGTTGGAATTTGAATAAAATCCACACCGCGCTGATAACTCGCTGCTGCAAAACCTGTCATATCACCAATAACACCGCCACCTAAGGCAATCAGCGTTGAGGAGCGGTCAAAACGCACCTCTAATAACGCTGTGAATATTGTATTAAGCGTGTCTAGCGTTTTATACGCTTCACCATCGGGCAAAATAACCTCAGCCACTGTAAAAGAGGAAAGCAAGGCCTTCACCTTGGCAAGATAAAGCGGAGCAACGGTTGTGTTAGTCACAATCATCACTTGCTTGCCAAAAATATGATTGGCGAGTAATTCTTTTTGGTTAAGCAAATTCTGCCCAATATAAATTGGGTAAGATTTTTCGTCTAAATCAAGATTAAGTGTTTTCATTATGGATTATGCAAATTTTCTTTCTTCACCATCACCCACGACATTTTCCACGCAACGACTACAAAGTTCAGGATGCTCATTATTATTGCCAATGTCTTCACGATGATGCCAACAGCGTACGCATTTTTCATATTCAGATTTGCTAACCTTTATAAATATTCTTTCTTCTACACTTTTACTTTCATGCACATACACCTCAACACAATCGTTTGTTTTGCCTTTAAGTACATGTATTCTAGCATCAGAAGTAATAAAAATAAACCTAAGTTCACTACCAAGTGCTGTCAATTTCTCGTAAGTCTCATCATCACAATATATATCCACTTCCGCCTCTAATGATGAACCTAGAATCTTATCTTTTCTTAAATTTTCAATTTCTTGTCGAATAGTTGGGGCAATAACTCTTGCTTGATTAATACCTTCAAATGCAGACATAACTAAGTTCCTTCTTAGTGT
>NZ_UEXF01000043.1:19125-29941 GCF_900127505.1 thiotrophic endosymbiont of Bathymodiolus puteoserpentis (Logatchev)
GAAATTTTAAAAATCTTCTTGTTAGAAACCACTAAGCCAATTGAATTGTGACTTTGCAGGAATGATCATTGGGTGGTCCTGTACTAAACTTGTGAATCGTTTGCCGATCGGAAATTCAAGATGGCCGCCATGACTCGACTTAGTTTAACAATATCGCATAAGGGAATTTCAGAGTATCATCTTTTATTTTGAAACCACCTAAATCATTTGAACAAAAATTACTAATAGATTTAACAACACTATGAAATTGATAATTTTTATAATCTTTTATAATTTGCTCTTGCAATTTTTGCGTCTTAACAATAATCCAATAATCTAAATATAATAATTTGTCTACTTCAACCAAGTGTTGAAGGGCATCAAAGCCCTGCATATTTGCCAACATAAAACGCATGGTATTACGAAGTCGACGATACGAATCTGCACTGCGTTTGAGAATTTCATCGCTCACCGTCATCTCGCCAGTATAGTCTGCTCCTGCAATCCACAAGCGCAGGATATCTGCACCGAGATTATTCACCACCTTTTGTGGACTCATCACATTGCCAAGCGACTTAGACATTTTCTTGCCGTGTTTATCAACGGTAAAGCCATGCGTTAATACTTGCTTATAAGGCGCTTTGCCATTGATGGCAACTGATGAGATTAACGAAGACTGGAACCAACCGCGATGCTGGTCTGAGCCTTCAAGATATAAATCTGCTACATCAGATAACTCGTCTCTTTGCTTTAAAACCGCAAAATGCGAAACCCCTGAATCAAACCACACATCTAGTGTGTCGGTAGTTTTATCGTAGTCTTTAGCCTCGGCGCCTAAGAAATCTTCAATATCAGATTCAAACCACGCTTCAATGCCACTCTTTTCAATTTTATCTGCCACTTTAATAAATAACGCTTGCATATCTGGATGTAATTCACCCGTTTGTTTGTGTACAAATAGTGTAATTGGCACGCCCCAAAAACGCTGCCTGGAGATACACCAATCTGGACGATTACCCACCATCAGTTCAATGCGTTTTTTACCCCAATCAGGAATCCAATTGACTTTCAAAATTTCCCTATTCACTGCATCACGCAAGCCATTTTGCTGCATAGAGATAAACCACTGCGGCGTTGCACGGAAAATCACCGGCGTTTTATGACGCCAGCAATGCGGATAAGAATGTTGCAAGGGCTCATGCTTAACCAGCGTATTTGTATTTTCTAAAATTTCAATAACACTGGCATTCGCCTTAAAAATAAACTGCCCGCCCAATAATTCTGTGTTTTCAAAAAACACGCCACGACTATCTACAGGACATTCAACAGGCAAGCCGTATTTCAAGCCCACTGCATAATCTTCTTGCCCGTGCGCAGGTGCTGTGTGTACTGCGCCTGTTCCTGCGTCAATAGTCACATGCTCGCCCAAAATCACAGGCACTTGCTTGTCATAAAATGGGTGTTGTGCTTTTAAACCTTCAATCTCACTACCTGAAAAAGTTTTCTCACCAACAGTAGCACCTTGTATGTCGTAACGAGAAAGTGCATTTTCAGCTAAGGCTTGTGCCAATAATAAATACTCATCACCCGTATCAACCAATACATAGTTCAGATCAGGGTGTAGCGCAACTGCTTCATTCGCAGGCAGCGTCCAAGGTGTGGTCGTCCAAATAACGATGGATACTGGCTTATCAACACCAAACAGTGTGCTGTCAATCAAGGTGAATTTAACATCAATCGCATCGGATTGCTTGTCTTGGTATTCAACTTCTGCTTCAGCTAATGCAGAGCCACACTCAGTACACCAATGTACAGGCTTGTAGCCTTTAGCAACATGGTTGTTCTCAACTATCTTGCCTAATGCACGGACAATATCCGCTTCATAACCAAAGTCTTTGGTCAAATAAGGGTTATCCCAATCACCCAAAATACCCAAGCGCTGAAAATCTTGTTTTTGTTTATTAACTTGCGTATCGGCATATTTTCTGCACTCTGCCCTAAATGAATTGGCATCAATCTTGTATCCAACTTTGCCTTTTTTCTTTTCAACATTCAGCTCAATCGGCAAACCATGGCAATCCCAGCCTGGGACATATGGTGCGTCAAAGCCCGACAATGATTTAGACTTAATAATAATATCTTTAAGTACTTTATTAACAGCATGGCCAATATGAATATCGCCATTTGCATACGGAGGACCGTCGTGCAAAATAAACTTTGGCTTGCCCTCATTGTTCTTGCGAATTTGAGCGTATAAGCCATCATCTTGCCATTTTTGTAAGAATCCACCCTCTCGATTAGCGAGATTTGCCTTCATGGCAAATTTAGTGGCAGGTAAATTTAGTGTGGATTTGTAATCAGACATTAATACTTAGAGAATAGTAATATTAAAGGCGTCATTATACTTGATGAACACCTTATATGACTTGATTTACTTCTGCAAATTAACCATGTCTAATAGTAGTTTTACTTGCCCAGGCTTGAGAGTATCGACTTGGTTTGCCCTGAGATTATCTGGCAGACGAATTTCACCAAAACGAATGCGGATTAAGCGTGATACTTTAAAGCCTAGTGATTCCCATAAGCGACGCACTTCACGCTTGCGCCCTTCTTTCAACACCACTTTATACCAACGATTTGCACCTTGTCCACCACCAACAGATACACGCGTAAATTTGGCAAAGCCATCATCTAATTCAATACCATCTGTTAATTGCTGCAAATCTTCTGGTTCAACTTTTCCCAAGACCCTAACTGCGTATTCTCTATCAATCTCAGAACTTGGGTGCATGAGTTTGTTGGCTAAATCGCCATTATTGGTGAATAGCAACAAGCCTGAGGTGTTTAAATCTAGTCGCCCTACCATTACCCAACGCGACTCTTTGGGTAATAAATCAAAAACACTCTTGCGCCCTTTCTCGTCTTTGTTAGAGCAGATAACCCCTGCTTGTTTATTCAGAATAATAACTTTGGTTTCTTCCTCTTGATAACGCGTAAGGTCAATTTTTCGCCCATCAATCTTAACTGTGTCTGTTATTTGCGCCTTATCACCAATACTAGCGGTTTTGTTGTTAACTTCGATGCGTCCTTGCTCAATCAGCCTCTCCGCCCAACGGCGTGAACCATAACCAGCTGTGGCAATCAATTTTTGTAGTCTATCCATAATTAAAATTTATCCTCAGCGCAGAAAAATCAGTAAATAATACCCATCGCTTCTCTGACTTCTGTCATTGTCTCTTTAGCAATATTACGCGCTCTTTGTGAACCGTCATGAATGATTTGTTTAATGTAGCTTGGGTCAGCTTGATATTTAGCAATGCGCTCTTGCATTGGTAGTAATTCTGCTTGAATACCCTCAATCACCGGCTGTTTGCACTCAATACAACCCATTTTTGCATGTACACAGCCATCTTTTACCCAATCGCAGGTTTGTTCATCTGAATACACTTTATGCAATTGCCAAACTGGACATTTTTCTGGGTCGCCTGCATCGGTGAGTTTAACACGCGCTGGGTCGGTTGGCATGCGCTTAATCTTGACTTCAATTTCATCTGCACTGTCACGCAAAGAAATGGTATTACCATAAGATTTACTCATTTTTTGCCCGTCTAAACCTGGCATTTTTGAAGCTTTTGTGAGTAGAGATTCTGGCTCAGGTAAAATAATTCTTCCCACACCTTCGATATAACCCAGCAATCTTTCTCTGTCGCCTAAAGTAATATTTTGTTGCTCTTTTAGCATTGCCTGTGCCCTGATTAATGCCTCATCATCGCCCGTTTCTTGATAAGCCTTACGCAATGTACGATAAGATTTGGCTTGTTTTTTACCCATTTTAGTAATAGCAATTTCTGCTTTTTCTTCAAAATCAGCCTCACGCCCATACACATAATTAAAACGCCTTGCCACTTCACGCGTCAGTTCAATATGCGCCACTTGATCTTCACCCACGGGCACCAAACCTGCTTTGTATATCAAAATATCTGCGCTTTGCAACAACGGATAACCTAAGAAACCATAGGTGCCTAAATCTTTGGTTTTTAATTTTTCTTGCTGATCCTTATAAGATGGTACGCGCTCCAACCAAGGCAATGGTGTGATCATCGATAATAGCAAATGTAGCTCTGCATGCTCTGGTACTTTTGATTGCACAAAAATCGTTGAAGTATTTGGATTAATGCCCGCTGCTAACCAATCAACCACCATTTCTGTCACATTAGATTCAAGATCAATTTTGTCAGAATAATGTGTCGTAAATGCATGCCAATCAGCAACGAAAAAATAAGAATCATACTCATTTTGTAATACCAACCAGTTTTTTAAAACGCCGTGATAATGCCCTAAATGCAGTTGCCCTGTTGGCCTCATTCCTGATAAAACTCTATTTTCCATTTGTTATTTCCAATCCTGTTATTACTAAATTTTGGTGGTATTCACCTTGCTTAATATTGAGCATTTTTTGACTACCACCAGTTATTAAAATCTTACCGTCAAACGCTTCGCAACGCTTTTCAAGATAGTCACGCAACATATTCTCAGTACCTAAACGCCATGACCTTTGACTGTCCTTACCAATAAAGGTTTTGCAAGCTTGTAGTTGATAAATCCCTGGTGTAATGCCGCCATCAATATGTCGCTTATTGCGCACAATGTCAATAGTAACAAAAGTACCGATATCCACCAACATAAAATCTCGCTCTGGATACTTATCATACCCTGCCACAAGTCCCAAAAAACGATCAACACCCAATTGCGCCAAATTATAATCAAAAACCAAATCTTTATAAGGGTTAGGTTTGATAATAGTTGGGTTGACAAAATACTGAATCAATTCGTGATGAGCAACACAGGCAATAGTGCTAATCTGGTGTTGTGGTATTGCATTGATTTGAAAATCTTTAATACCAACACTGCTATAGCAATCACCAATCTTCCAACTGATATTGCTATTACCAATATCTACTAATAAATTGGCTTTAGACACTAGACGCCGTTAATAAGGATATGTGCGTAAATGCTTGCTCCATATCCTAGTGCAATAACTGGCGTCCACTTTAAGTGAGATACAAATGTGTAAAGACCGTTTGACTGCCCCATCAGTGCCACACCTGCAGCAGAACCCACTGAAAGCAAACTGCCACCCACACCCGCAGTCAATGTAACCAACAGCCATTGTCCCGAACTCATTTCAGGATTCATCGTCAAGACTGCAAACATCACTGGGATATTGTCAACAACCGAAGACAAAACACCGACCAAAATATTAGCGTTGGTTGCACCGAGTGAGGTATACATTAACTCTGAAGTTAATGCCAAATACCCCATAAAACCTAAGCCACCAACGCTTAAAATTACCCCAAAAAAGAACAGCAAAGTGTCCCATTCAGCTTTTGCTAATTTTTTGAAAATATCGCATTCAATATTTCTAAACTTAGCAATCAAGAACGATGCTATCATTAAATAACTTAAACCCATCATCATTCCCATTGCAGGTGGTAGATGCAGGAAACTATGAAAACTTACCGCTGTAACAATGGTGAGAACAAATAAAATCACCACCATTATTCCACCTTCTTTGACTTTAATAGTGCTACTGCCTGATATCTCAGGCGACTCATTTTTAATAGCAAAATGCATAATTGCCGCTGGCACCACAAAGTTAATTAATGACGGAATAAATAAATCAAAGAAATGATAGAATTCAATAACTCCTTTTTGCCAAACCATTAGCGTGGTAATATCGCCAAACGGACTAAATGCACCGCCAGCATTTGCAGCTACCACAATATTTACAAAGGCAATAGAGATAAAACGCACATTATTACCACCAACCGATAACACCACAGCACCCATAATCAATGCTGTTGTTAAGTTATCAGCAACTGGGGAGATGAAAAACGCTAAAAATCCTGTTAACCAAAACAACTGCCTAAAAGACAATCCTTTACTGGTTAGCCATACTTTTAGCGCCTCAAAGACATTACGCTCTTTCATGGTTTCAATGTAGGTCATTGCCACCAATAAAAATAAAAATAACTCAGAAAACTCCAACAAATTGTGACGCAACACCGCTTCGGCAGTATGTGGCAACCCTTGAGAGACATACACCCAAGCAACCATTGCCCAAATAAGTCCTGCCACTAAAATCACTGGTTTGGATTTGTTAAACCCTGTAAATTCTTCCATTATTACTAAAATGTAAGCAATAACAAACAAAGCTAATGCCGTATAACCTACCCAATGACTGGTTAAATCAAGCCTTTCTTCTGTGCCGCTAGCAAATGCAAAAACAGGGAAAAACAATGACAATAATGCCAAAATTTTAGTCAATTTCATAATGTTCTCTTATGAGGGAAAATTAGCCAGTCCAAGACATTTAATTGGCTTATTATTAATAAAAAGTGCTTTGTTTTCTTCAGCAATTTTAAGCGTTGCAAAAAAGCAGGATTTTACCTGATTCAACACAGCTCCAACAGAACTGGTAGCGTCTTCTAGTGTTAATTTATCCATCGGTGAGACCTTAAAGTCACATTCAAATTGATATAATCTGCGTTTTGGCTTACCCAAATAATGCACTCTTGCCACCACTTCCTGACCCGGATAACAGCCCTTGGTAAAACTAACACCAACTTCGTTGATATCCAAATTCAAGTCCTGAGGAATGAATTTTTCACTTGTTGCCAGTGTTATCTGTACGCTATCAATTGACACTGCTTGAGCGTCAATCTCACTAAAAGCCACTTCAGTATTAAGCGCAAACATTTTTAAACGATTGTGTACCACGGCTTGTAAATCTGATGCAAAATCCAAATAAAAATCATCGCCTTGTTTTTGTACCCATATTAAGGCAATAATGCGTCCTTGATGTTGGCAATAAGCATTCAATTGCCACGCTCCATCAGCGATTTTATCAATATCGTTTGACAATTGCCCTTGCAAAAAACTTTGTGCGTCCTTGCCGCTAACTTTGAGATTAGGTGTTCTTTTTAACATAGCGAAATTATACCCTTTTCAATAGGCGAAAAAAACCGAGAACAAAGTCTCGGTTTTTCTAGTCAAATTCAAAACAGATTACTTATCTCATGCCAAAATGTATAAATCCAGCAAGCAATCTTACAAAGAATTTAGCAAAAAATTAGTGCCATGCAATCATAGTCAATAACATCGGCACAGATAAAATAACATTAATGCTTGATGCTAGTGCTGCATTCTTCTTTGCAGTTGCTATTTCTTCTGCAGATGCATCTTTCATACCTAAGATTTTTTGCTGATTTGGCCAAATAATAAACCATACATTAAACGCCATAATCGTACCCATCCAAGCACCAATACCGATAACTTGATAACCTTGTGCAAGCGTGAATGCGCCAATAATACCGTCCATACCACGAGACTGTAATGCCAACAACACTAAACCTAAGATCCAAGTAGTGGCAGCTGCCATACGAAACCACAACAACGCTCTTGGTGCAATATATTTGCCAATCGCCGCTGGACCTGGTCCATCACTATCAGCAAGTGCTGCGCCCATTGCAGGAACTTGTACAAAGTTAAAATAATACAAAAGACCAATCCAAACAATACCCGCTAAAACATGCAACCAAACACTAAAGGCATAATGTTGGTTGACGATAGAATCCATCCCTACAAAATAAACCACAATTGCAGTTGTTACAAAACCAAGTGCAATTTTGCACCGAACTAAATTAATACGATTAAACATTTCTTTCTCCGTTATTATAAAGTTGACCATTATAATAGGTTATTTTATTAGTTATTTAGTTAATTTAAGTCACAACATGCCAGAATTACCAGAAGTTGAAACCACCAAACTTGGACTTGAGCCACTGATTGTTAATCAGACGGTTGAGCGTGCGTACCTACATCGAGCTAATTTGCGTTGGGATATGCCCAAACATTTAGTCACAACACTCTCAAATCAAAGTGTGAATAAAATACAGCGACGAGGTAAGTATTTGTTGATTAAGTTTGATGTGGGTACGCTGATTATTCATCTAGGTATGAGTGGCTCAATTAAGGTGGTAGATAACGACACCCCACTTGAGAAACATGACCATTTTGAGCTGGTGTTTACGAACAGAAAAAGACTGCGTTTGAACGACCCAAGGCGCTTTGGTGCGGTGTTATTTTCTGAAAATGGGTCGCACCCTTTGTTAGATAACTTAGGCGTTGAACCGTTAGAAGGGTTATTTGATAATGAATACTTATACACTTGCTCACACAAAAAGCAACAAAACATTAAAGCCTTTATTATGGATAGCAAAGTTGTGGTGGGTGTGGGCAACATTTATGCTTGTGAAAGTTTACATCAAGCAGGCATCAGTCCTAAACGAAAAGCAGGTAGTGTTGGTAAAAAACGCTACGCCTTATTAACACAATGCATCAAGGACATTCTTACGCAAGCAATCAAAGCAGGTGGGACAACCTTGCAAGATTTTTCTGCGGTAGATGGCAAACCTGGATATTTCTCACAGACTTTGTCGGTGTATGGGTGTGAAAATGAAAATTGCATGCAATGTGATAGTAAAATAACACGCATTATCCAAAATCAAAGGTCTACTTTCTATTGCAGAAAGTGTCAAACATAAAATGAGTAAAGAAGCATTCGAAACTAATTGCGGTACTAATTCAGAGCCTTTTGCCTTGCAAAATTTAGGCAACATTATGGAGCCTGAGTTTAGTGAAAATTGTATTTTAATTATCGACCCTGGTATGCGAATCCACAACCGCGCCTACGCCGTAGTACGCTATGCCAATGAACTATATTTCCGTCAATATATTGAACGAGGCGACAAAAAATTCTTAGTTCCACTTAGCACTCAGCACGATGAAATTGAACTCAAAGGCGATTTTGAAATGGTCGGCTGTGTGGTACAACAAAAACAACGCAAGCAAAAATCTTTGCATTATTACCATTTAAACCCTGAAACCAAAGAGATGGATTTCACCATCTCTGGTAAGGAAAAAACAAAGGAAGGCAAATAACATGGAAAAGGGAAAAAGGGAAAAGAAAATACATTTGGTATTTAGTATCGTTATGTCATTATTTATGATTAGTATTATGTCATTTGTGGTGACTTATATGAATATTGGCTGGGGCGATCAAACCATTGAAAAATGGTTATCCAGTTTTGCTATTGCATGGTTAGCGGGCTTTCCACTACTGTATATTTTTGCACCGATTTTTAAGAAAATAATTATTCAGTCGTTATCCAAATAAGGTGTGCCATTCTGCCTGAGTTTGCCCCATCTCGGCGATAGGAAAAATATTTTTCTTCCTGTTCAACAGTGCATTGGTCGCCACCTGTTATTACTTTAACATCCAAGTCATTTAAAATAATGCGTGCAACCTGATAAATATCTAAGTGATATTTGCCCCTTTTTTGTGTGAATGCCATGCTCAGTTTTTCATCTTTAGCAATAAACCGCTCAAATACTTCGCTACCTACCTCAAGGTTTTTCGCACAAATCGCTGGGCCAAAATGTATCAACAAGTCATGTTCATCAAAGGCTTTGATGAATGATTCAATCACACCGTTTAAAATCCCTTGCCAACCTGCGTGTGCCACGCCTACTTGTGTACCTGATTGATTGGATGCAAAAATCGGCAGACAGTCAGCAGTCATTACCGCACAAACCACACCTTTCTCACAAGTAATAACACTGTCGCCTTCGCAATCATTTGACTGAGCATCTAAACAGATATCAGAGTGGGTTTGATTTAACCATTTTGGCTCACTGGGCAAATTATAGTGTTGAACGAGCAATGCTCGATTATGTGCAACTGATTCAAAATTATCGCCCGTATGCATTGCAAGATTAAAGTTTTCATAGCCACCCACACTCGTTCCACCTTTTAAGTATCGTGTGGTTGAAAGATGTTTAACCTTACTTGGAAAACCAACGCTAAGCTGGGTCATATTTTTGTAACACTTCAATTAGGGCTTGCATATCTTCTGGTAATAGCGCTTTCCATGACATTTCTTGCCCTGAAATCGGGTGCGTTAATGTGAGTTTTTTGGAATGCAATGCTTGACGATCAAATCCTTTGAGTGCATCTTTAAGCGCTTCATCTGCTCTCTTTGGAAAACGAACCTTACCGCCATACATTGTATCAGCAATCAGTGGATACCCTATATGCGACATATGTACACGAATTTGATGGGTGCGTCCTGTTTCCAAAACCGCCTTAACATGCGTATGGTGTCCAAACCTGTCAATCACACGGTAATGCGTAATAGCATCCTTGCCACCTTCGCTCACCGCTTGTTTAATGCGGTCTTTTGAATCACGCCCGATAGGCTCATTAACCGTGCCACCTGAGATCATATGCCCATAGACAATAGCACTATATTCTCTTGACACACTGTGCGTTTGCAATTGCTCAACTAGATTTTTTTGCGCCAATTCACTGCGTGCTACCACCATTAAGCCAGAAGTATTTTTATCCAAGCGATGTACAATACCCACTCTATCAAGTTTAGCCAGCGATGCATCGTGATATAACAGCGCATTTGCCAATGTACCACTCCAGTTACCCGCACCAGGGTGCGTCACTAGGCCAACTGGTTTATTAATGATAATGATATCTTCATCTTCAAAAACGATATCTATAGGAATATCTTGTGCCACCCAACCATTGGTTTTTTCTCGCCTGATTTCAAGCTTAACAATCTCACCACCCAAGACTTTGTCTTTAGGTTTAAAGGTTTTATCATTAACAAGAGCACTCCCTGATTTAACCCAAGTAGTGATTTTAGAACGAGAATAATCTGGCAACATTGTAGCTAGTGCACTATCAATGCGTTGCCCGATGAGT
>NZ_UEXF01000043.1:33761-37834 GCF_900127505.1 thiotrophic endosymbiont of Bathymodiolus puteoserpentis (Logatchev)
ATTAAAACCAAGCGTATAGCTACTGACCCTAATATAGTGATTCGTTATAATCGCTCTATACTTGCAGATTAACTTAGAAAGCCATGAATACAATTAAATTAGAAAATAAAATAATTAAAACTAAATATAACTCTTTTGATGAGTTAAATGAAGATGACTTAAAACTATTAAATAGTAAAAAAGGCGTTAAATATTTAATAAAGCAAGATGAAATAAATATGAGTGCTATCAATAAAGTTTTAAGACAAATACATTATGAATTGCAACTATCAGAATTACAAGTAGAATTAATTAAACTGCAAAAAGATGTCATTAAAAAAGGCAAACGAATGGTTATTTTATTTGAAGGTCGTGATACAGCAGGTAAAGGTGGGGCTATTCGTCGTTTTATGGAGCATATAAATCCAAGACATGCTACAGAGATAGCCCTACCCAAACCAACAGAAGGTGAAAAAAAATCTTGGTATCTTCAAAGATACATTAAGAATTTACCAGAACCAGGGAATATAGTATTTTTTAACCGTAGTTGGTACAATCGTGCAATAGTTGAGCCTGTCAATGGTTTTTGCACAAACGCAGAGTATGAAAAATTTATGCAAGAAGTAATAGACTTTGAAAATATGTTGATAAAAGATGACATTCATTTGATTAAATTTTATTTTTCCATTTCTAAATCAGAGCAACAAGAACGCCTTGAATTGATAAAAAATAATCCTCTGAAGCTATGGAAAGTATCTAATGTGGACAAAAGAGCTATTGAACTTTGGGATAAATATTCTGAATATAAAAATAAAATGTTTGAACAAACAGCAACTAAAAATAATCCATGGGTAATATTAAACTCTAACTCAAAGATGTCGGCTAGAATTAATGCTATTAATTATGTATTATCTAAAACAGATTATGATAAAAATCAAGACAGTTAAGTGCTCTGGCGGTTTGGTGATCTGCAAAGGCTTGGTTTTATTAATATATAAAAATGGTCGATGGGATTTACCTAAAGGTGGCATACAAGATAATTATACAAAAAAAGATAACGCCCTTAAAGAGGTTTCCGAAGAAACTGGATTGGATAAAAAAAAATTAAGTATAAAGCAAATTCTACCCAGTACTTATTATCATAAAAAGACATTATCTCAAAAATATATAAAAAAAATATATTGGTATGAAATGTCGTATGAAGGTAATTTAGCAGATACAACACCACAAATAAAAGAAGATATTTATGGTTGTGTTTGGTTTACACCAAAACAATTGTTGACCCAATTAGAAAACACCAAAGAACAAATAAGATATGTTATAGATTTTTGGCTTCAAGATCAAAAAGAATGAAAACAACTATTTGAGACCTTTACATAAATTAGAAATAATCATCAAAAACCCACTTTTCGCCCACTTGAAAAATTTTAAATCCAGCCTTAGCCCTAAATGTATATACTATCATTTTTAAGCAACTAATGGAATCCATATAAATGTCCGCAATCGGTTTTTTTGGCGGGTCATTTGACCCAGTACATTACGGACATTTAAAAACGGCTTGTGCGGTTAAAAAATTGTTAAGATTAGAGCAACTTTTTTTAATGCCTTGTAAAGCGCCTGTGCATAAAAACGCCTTGCAGTTTTCTAACCAGCAACGCCTTGATATGCTAAATTTGGCAATCACTGAGTTTGATGCGCTACAACTTGATTGCCGTGAAATTGACCGACAAAGTGCGTCCTATACCATTGACACACTCAAACAAATTAAAATAGATTACCCAAACAAAAAGATTTTTTTAATTATGGGCGAGGACAGTTTTAACACATTGTCAACTTGGAAAAGTGCTCAGCAATTTAGCCATTATGTACAATTGGTGGTATTGCCCAGATTATCTGAGGCACAGGGATCAGTCTCTCACACGGGATGGCAGTATTTTGCCAAAACGCCGTTAGTTAATATTTCATCAACACAAATTAGAAGTAAAATACACAATCAGGAAAATTTATCAGGTTTATTGCCTGAAAGCATTATTAAATATATTGAGACCTTATGAATTTAACACAACAACTAAAAGCAGTTACCGACATTATTGACGAACTTAAGGGAGAAAATGTGGTTACGCTCAAAGTTTTGCAACAAAGTGCAGACATTGAGGCAATTGTCATTGCCACAGGTCGATCCACACAACATGTGCGAGGTATTGCCAATAATATCAAAATCGAGGCAAAGCGTTTAGGGATGAAAGTTGTGGGCATTGAGGGTGCAGAAACAGGGCATTGGATGTTGATTGATTTGGCGGAAGTAGTGGTGCATGTGATGACTGAAAAAACCAGGGAGTTTTATAAGTTAGAAAAATTATGGTCGGGAACGAACGAGTGAAAATTAACTTAATTGCTATTGGTAAAAAGATGCCTGATTGGATACAAACAGGGGTAACACATTATCAAAAACAATTACCCCGTGAACTCAACTTTACTTTAACCACGCCAGAAGCACAAAAACGCAAGGGGAAAAATATTGAACAAATCAAAGAACTTGAAGGTGAACTACTGATAAAGGCCAGCGCCAGTGCAAATTTAATCGTTGCCTTTGACGAACACGGCAAGCAACACAGCACTAAAGAAATCGCCAAGGCAATGAAAGATTGGCAACAAAATGGTGACAGTGTGGCGTTGTTAATTGGTGGCGCTGATGGTTTAAGCAATACCATTAAGCAACAAGCTCACCAATTATGGGGATTGTCAAACCTAACTTTACCCCATTCAATGGCACGATTATTAGCAGTAGAGCAAATCTATCGCGCCCATTCGTTATTAACCAATCATCCTTACCATCGAGAATAACCTGAGGAAGGCCTTGCCTTCCTCACTACAAGGAGAGAAAAATGAAATTAGAACTGATTAGCTTCAAACTTTGTCCATTTGCACAACGGGCACTCATATCGTTAAATGTACAAAAAATTGACTTTAAAATGACTTACATTAACCCCATGGATCCACCCGATTGGTTTAAAGAAATCTCCCCCACTGGACAAGTGCCATTACTTAAAGTTGACGATCAAGTTATTTTTGAATCCTTAGTCATCACTGAATTTATCGAAGAAATAAGTGCGTGTAGTTTCCATCCAAAAGAGGTGGTTCAAAGAGCAAATAATCGATCTTGGATTATATATTCTGGAGAAATTCTAGGAGATATATTCGGCATAATCACAGGTGAGGAAGCAAAATTTCACACTTCAAAAAAAGCATTATTTGACAAATTAACCAAAATTGAAGCCATAAAAAACCAAGAAAAATTCTTCAATGGCGAGGAATTCAATATGATTGACGCTGCTTTTGCACCCATTTTTATGCGTTTGTCTTGGATTAATGAATTTACCAATAACGCCTTATCTATCACAGAATTTAAACATTTAAGTGCTTGGAGTAAGGCAATTTTGGCACTCGATGTGGTTAAAAACTCTATGGCTGATGGGCTGGATGATGTCTATTACTCAAATATTGAAGCACGCGAAGGCTATCTTTCAACCTTATTAATTGATTAACACGGATATTAAAATAATGAATTGGCGATTAAAAACAGAGCAAAAATTTGAACAATTAGCAGATTTTATTTTTGATAATAGCAAAAAAACCATTCTTACAGTTTTGCTTATAGTAGTGGGGCTCGGCTTTAATTTACCCAACCTCAAAATGGACACTTCAACCGAGGGGTTTTTACATAAAACTGACGAGTTACGCATTAAATACGATGAATTTCGTGATCAATTCGGCAGAGATGAAAAAATTTTAATTGCCGTTGAAACCAAAGATATTTTTGATTTTGATTTTCTTAAAAAACTGGCAAAACTACACCAAGAATTAGAGAATAACTTACCCTATATTGAACAAGTTAATTCTTTGATAAACGCCAGAAACACCCTTGGCACATCGGATAGTCTAATTGTTGAAGATTTATTTGATGGCTATAAAATTGACAAAGCCACTCTAAATAATAAAAAACAACTGGCAAACGCCAACCCCTTATTAAAAGATTTGATGTTTAATGGTGACAAAACTTTCACCAACATTATTATTGACACACAAACTTACTC
>NZ_UEXF01000044.1:0-1561 GCF_900127505.1 thiotrophic endosymbiont of Bathymodiolus puteoserpentis (Logatchev)
TCATCTATATCATTAGAAAGCCTAGGCTCTATATCCATTAAAAAATTAACAGCAAAACTGGCTGTTAATAAATATCGTCCTTGCTCTTGATGCTGAAATTCATTGAAACACTTCTTTGCTACTCCATAAGCATCATTTTTAATAACTTCAACATTAGTAACTTTGTTTAATTTTTCTTTAAACTCGCTCAAAATTGCATATTCAAATGCTTTCCCAGTAACCATTTGAGTTGAATTATTTCCCATTACAGCATTCTACCTTTAATTTGTTCGTGGATTATGTTAGATATTTTACCTTTTTTTACCACTGTATACGAGCCACATGTTTTTTGCACATAACGCTTGAGCTCACCGGCTAATTACGAGCGCCAGCGAGTAATTAGTCCGGTGCAGCGATTTGTTATATTTTGTATGCTTGATTCATGCAACCGATAAATATACAAAATAGAGCTCGTTGCAATCACAAGATAACAGACAAAATCTATAATTTGATTTACCTCAATAGATTGCATTTCTCTAATCTCACTATTACCCCTCATTATTACACTGAAAATTATAAGACTTGGAAAGAAAATTGTATAAAGAAACCATACCCAATTTGAAAATAGAGGGTATTTACTTAAGTATGATTTTCCTTCACGAGTAAATACTTTTGTTTCTGGGTAATAACTATTTAACTTTTTTTCAAGTATGTGCAAATATCCGTACTGACGCTCTATTTCAAGTACCACTTGGTAGTATCTGGTTGTAAAACCAAGAAGTAAAAGCCACAGCAGGGTTGAAACAAAATCAGCACTCTTGCCTATTTTTATACCAGTTGCTTTATTTACATAATCATTAACAACACCCACAACCATCTCGGTAGATGATAGCTGCAATGTAAATATTGCCAATATAACGAGCAATCCATAAAACAACGTGTCTCGTTGCTTTATGGATGCTCGATGTATATCAAAGGTATCTTTGTAGTGTGAACAAAGATTATTAAACTTTGCTTCTTCCATTTATGCTTCGTTTAATGCTTTGACTATTGATTCCTGCTTGAAGCTCATAGCCCATGTTGCACCTGAACCCAAAAGCTCATCAGGGCTTGTATTAGTACTTGAAAGCTTTACTGCTACAAGTTTATTTCCGTGTTGTTTGCTTTTTGCGACTTCATAATTAAGCCAATTTTTATACCCAATCTTTTTATGGTCACTGTGCTGTTTATTTGCCTCTTTACCAACAAGAACAACTGTATAGTTGGCCTCATTGATTTTTTTAGATAATACTTGCTTAACGACTGGTACTGACCAGCTATTAATTTCAGTTGAAGAGAGATCACTGAAATAAAAATCAAAACTTGGATTTGCATCCCACGCTTTTAGTAGCGCCTTGTAATGCTTGTCATTGTCGTAGTCAAAACTTACAAAAACTTTCTTCTTAGCCATGATTTAGCTCCTTTTGATGGTTGTTTAAAAATATAACTATTATTATAAGGACATATTATCCTTACATTACGATATTAAAATTAAAAGCCTGTAAAAAACAGTGTATTTCAATCTTTTTAGGGATAAAATACA
>NZ_UEXF01000045.1:0-1388 GCF_900127505.1 thiotrophic endosymbiont of Bathymodiolus puteoserpentis (Logatchev)
GAAAGTAGACTTCTGATAATTACCCCCATTCAAGTCTTGCATCCATAAAAATACAGACAATATTCCCAAGTTGATAAGATTAGCACAAATTATTCGATATTTTGGATTATTTGGGTTTTTCAGATGTGCTTAAGCCTCCTTTGTTTAGGTAGGGTTTGTTTTGTTGTTCGTTTAAATCAAGATAGCAACGGCTTAAATGCTTTAATACGGTTCTCACTATCATCAGCATGCTGATTATAAAAATGGATACTCTCACTGGCATTTAAGCTCTCAAGATTAGTGGCAATAGCGCGATAAATATATTGCTCAATAGCAAGGCTTTGGTCAGTATCACAGGCATTATTTTGTATCTACAGATAAATCCATCTCAATTTACCCTTTGATTTGTGTTCTTTGTACTTCTTTGTACAATTAAATCAAACACTGTGTCTATGCTGTATTTATTACACCTTTTTAATCAGTGCAATTACAATCCATATTCCAGCTATCCTCTTCAGATGATTTCACCAAAGCCTTTTCATTTATCGCTCCCAATTCATCCACCCAAGTTTGATAAACATACTCTTTACTAGCGCCAAAAAATCCTATATTTGTATATTCATTTTTGTCACTCTTGATGACTTTTCTTGAATATTTTTGTTCAATCCATGCCCACCATTCTATGGAATTTGGCGTTAATGCATTCGTGTTATCAAGTGCAATGGCTTGTGCTTTTTTAGAAATTAATTGATTTTTAGACTTTCCTTTGAGCATGCAAATGTATGCAATTAGATAGCATGCCGTCATAAGGCAAATCTAAATCATATTTAGACCTTGTAGGGTTTTTCCAAAACTCAATGACTTTTTGCTTGTTAATTTTTGCCTTGATCATGGGCATATTTGCGTTTTCAAAGGGCGGTTGAGTTTTGGCGCTGCTGATTTTATTTTTACCACTTCTGGTAAGGTTTGTTTTGGCATCTTTAATTCTTTTTCTAATTTTTATAGCACGGTGTTTTTCATCAAATCGAATGGCGATATAATTAGTCAACCCTTAAAAACCACACAACAAATTGATTTATAACAATAAAACCAACAATAACCCTAGACAAATCAACCAACTTTTGCTAAAATACCTCTTATTTCTTGGTCGTTTTGCTTAAAAAAATGTTAACTAAATCCAGCCCAATATCCACCCAATCAAATCTTTTTCATTCAGAGCTCTTTTCTCAATTAGATGTCAAAGACCCTTTAATACAACTAGCCAACACTATTAATTGGACGGTCTTTGATGATGCCTTTGAGCAACATTACTCTCAAAACAATGGCAGACCCTCAAAACCCATCAGGCTGATGGTAGGTTTGCTTTTGCTTAAACAACTAGAAAACCTCTCTGATGAGCGTGTTGTTTT
>NZ_UEXF01000046.1:0-1135 GCF_900127505.1 thiotrophic endosymbiont of Bathymodiolus puteoserpentis (Logatchev)
TATAAAAGGGATGTGATTGTCTTTTGTGTTTTCACCCAATGGGTGAAGCGGTTTTTTGGTTGAAATCATTATACCAGTTGGGGTTTGTGCGTTTTTTTGGTTTCTATTTTTGGATTAGGGTTTATACCTTTTTAAAACTTGGTTTTGTTTATCATACATCGGTTTTTTAGTTCCTGTCTCTACTGGCTCATATTTTGCTCCGTCTTCACCCATATTATCTAATTCTTTATCAGTATATCTTTTTTGTTTACTAGCCCCATATCTTACTCCCCATGGGTTGTTTCTCCTGATTTTGGCGGTTTATTTGTTTCTCTGTCTATTAACTTATACCGTTCGGCTGATTTCCTAATGTATTTCCATGTTCATTAGGGGATTTTACTGCTTGTTGTTTGCCTGTTTTTGGGTCTTTTACATAATAACTACCACTTTCTCTTTTTATGATTGGATTATTATTTTTATCATACTTGCCTGTGTAAGTTCCTTTGCCTCCATTTGGTCCTACTACGACCTTTCTATTACTAGATTTACTAGATTTAGTAGGTTTACTAGATTTAGTAGGTTTATTAGCGGTATTTTTGTATAAGTTTTGATCGTCTAATTCTTTATTTAGTGGCCTTGGTGTTTTATTAATTAAGTTGTTTTTATTTGCTAACTTTTTAATAGTTTTAATGCTGCTCCCAGGAATAACGATTGACAATATCTTGCCTCCGCCTTTAATTTGGTTTTGCGTGTCTTTATCTAATTCATTCCATTGCGCACTAACAACATTGCCCGTCTTATCATCAACATACTTAACAGTTGCATCTAAGTCATTGCCAACTTTAGCAATAAAATCTAAAGTGTTTTGTGTTTTATCAGGGAAATGCTCATAAGATAACTCAATTGCTGTTTGAGCTCCTTGTGTAATGACTTTACTCAGTGGGTCGCTACCTTGTCCTATAGTTTCTAAACCATCTACTGGATTACCATCGCCAACAATAGCAGTATAAATTGTAGCGGCAGTCAATATTGTGCCTGTTATTAAAAGATCCTCTCCCTTACTCTTATCAATCCTCGCATAATCCTGATTATTACGCTCAACAAGCTTTGTGTTTCTTTGTGTTTCTGCTGGTGTGTTGCCTAGGTTTCTATTGTT
>NZ_UEXF01000047.1:0-1202 GCF_900127505.1 thiotrophic endosymbiont of Bathymodiolus puteoserpentis (Logatchev)
TCTTTGTTACACTAGGAGGCTGTTACTTATGCGAATAATAACTAATTTAGATAATAAAACATGGAAAAACCAAGAGACCCTGAAAGATATTCAACAACAAATACAATCACAACATGCCCAAAATACAGAAAAGTATCAAGATTTAAGACAAAATGTTTTAGATGATCGACAAAATGTTTTAGATGATCGAAAGCATTCAATTAATGGCTGGGCAAGGACATTTCTTTTCGTTTTTTCAGTAGTTAGTGTGTTTATGTATATTGAAAATAAAGAACTGCAACAAAAGGCTGAAATCTCATTAGGAAACATTAAAAAATACGAGAAAGATGCAGAAGATATTATACAAAGATTAGTCAACAATCCAGAGCAAAAACTAACTAAAGAAATGAAGCAAAAGGTTAAAGAACTTGGCACAAAATCTCAAAAACTAATATTAAAAATACGGCAAGAAAATTATAAGACAGCAATTGACCTATGGAAATATTTTATCGGCCACGCTTACTATGAAAATGATAAAAAAAATATATTGACTGGTTACTCCTACCTTGGTTACTCTTATGACAAATTAGAGAAGTATCAAAAAGCCATTGATGCTTATAAAAAAGCCATTGAGATTAAGCCTGATTTGCATTATGCTTATTTCAATATGGGACCTGCTTATTTCAAATTAGAAAAGTATCAAAAAGCCATTGATACCTTTAAAAAAGTCATTGAGATTAAGCCTGATTTTCATAAGGCTTATAGCGGTATGGGGATGACTTATCGTAAATTAAAAAAGTATCAAAAAGCCATTGATGCTTATAAAAAAGCCATTGAGATTAAGCCTGATTATCATGAGGCTTATTACAGTATGGGGGTTACTTATGGCATATTAAAAGAATATCAAAAAGCCATTGATGCCTTCAAAAAAGCCATTGAGATTAAGCCTGATTATCATAAGGCTAAGCGCAGTTTGAATCTTGCTTTAAAACAATTTAAAGAACAGTAGATTTATTTGTATTCTGAGTGTCAATACTGTAAAATATTGTCAATATTAATAATTATTAATATTATATTTTAAGGGTTAAAACTATGAAAAGAAAAATAATAAGTGTATTGGCTATAGTGGCATTATTACCCATTTATGCTAATGAAAAAAGGAGTGGTGACGATGTGCATAAGATTGTTTCGGATAAAGTTATATCTGAGCAACGAATGAAACT
>NZ_UEXF01000048.1:0-1186 GCF_900127505.1 thiotrophic endosymbiont of Bathymodiolus puteoserpentis (Logatchev)
CCAAATGGACTAACCACCAGTTGGGAGTATGATGTACTCGGCAGACAAGCCAAGGAAACAAGAGCCGATAGTACCATCACCACAACCAACTATGAGTGGTGGGTAATGGATGTCTCTCGCCAAGCAGATCTTGTTTACAAGGTGACTACAGCAACAAGTGGATCCTCTCCTAAAATCACCTACTTTGATGGCTTTAACCGTAAAGTTAGAGAACAACACACAGGGTTTGACGGACGCAAGACCATCTCTAGTATTTATTATGATGACCTAGGCAGAGTTAAGCAAGCATCTTTGCCATACTTTGAAGACGAGAAAAAGTATTTTGTTACCACGGAGTATGATGCCATTGGCCGACTTATCAACACCACTAAGCCCGCTGACAATGGCAAAACTGCCACCAGTGCTACTAGCTATAATGGATTAAGCACCACTACAACCAACGCCCTAGGACATCAAAAAACCATCACTAAAAATATCATTGGTAAAGTCATCCGCATAGATGAACCCAAAAATGCATGGCTTACGCATCATTACAACAGTGTTGGCAACCTAATCAAAACCGTTGTAGGTGGGGTTACCACCACTATGGAATACGACATTAGGGGCAACAAAACCAAGATGAATGACCCAGATATGGGCACTTGGACTTATGCTTATAACGCCCTAGGCAAACTCATCAGCCAAACCGATGCCAAAGGACAAACCAGCACCATGACCTACGACAAACTCGGCAGAATGACCCAAAGAACAGAAGCGGAAGGCAGTAGCACCTGGACTTACGACACCAAATCAAATGGCACTGGTAAACTCTCTATTGTCAAGGGTCCAAATGGTTATAAAAAAGAGTTAAGTTATGATGCACTTGGCAGGGTCAAATCAACCACCCTAACCGTCAATGGAGAGACACTCACCACCACAAACACCTATGACCGTTATTCACGCCTTAGTATCCAAACTCGCCCGCAAAAATTCAAGGTAGAGAATGTCTACAATCAATATGGCTACCTCATGGCTAAGCGCGCACCTAAAGCCCAAATTACCGATTATGATTGGGAGTATTTAAGCAAGTTGTTAGAGCAAAGTACGGCTAATACACAGAAGGCAACCGAGCAAGCCAATAAATTAGAAATAAAAATATCCAAATATAATGCTTATTCAGAGCACTACAAAAAACTTTCTACAAAGC
>NZ_UEXF01000049.1:0-1050 GCF_900127505.1 thiotrophic endosymbiont of Bathymodiolus puteoserpentis (Logatchev)
GTTCTTTGCTTATACTTCTTGTGCCGAAGATGTTGATACAAGCAACCACCCCCAGCTTTGTCCTCTCGAATAAACTGGTAAATCGTAGAGGGACATACAGAAGGTTGATTATCTCGTTTAAGGCGTCCTTGTATTTGCTCAGGGCTCCACTGCTTACTTAGTCTGTCAGTAATTTTATCTTTCAGTTCAGCTACCATCTTGGTCGCTTTTGGTTTCTGTTGATGACGTTCCTGCGCAAAATTATGTGCTTGCTTCGGGCGATAACCTCTAGCCCCTGTATTTCTAGCCAACTCTCTTTTAACGGTACTCAAATCACGCCTTAAGTCTTGGGCGATAATTTCATTTGAAACTCCTGCTTTTTTCTCTGACCAAATCTGGTATCTTTCTTCTTGAGTCAGGTGGGTATAACGCTTATTCATAAGTGGTCTCACATTGGTTTTTGGTCGAACCGTGAGTGTACCCTCTGGCTCAACTTTTTCAATATGGCGCACTTATGACTAAAATCCGCGAGGTATTATNTAGCCCCTGTATTTCTAGCCAACTCTCTTTTAACGGTACTCAAATCACGCCTTAAGTCTTGGGCGATAATTTCATTTGAAACTCCTGCTTTTTTCTCTGACCAAATCTGGTATCTTTCTTCTTGAGTCAGGTGGGTATAACGCTTATTCATAAGTGGTCTCACATTGGTTTTTGGTAGAACCGTGAGTGTACCCTCTGGCTCAACTTTTTCAATATGGCGCACTTATGACTAAAATCCGCGAGTTGTTGCGCCAATCAATATAATTAGCCCTGATTCAATATGTGGCAAGAATGCGTCTTGTTGCGACTTATTAAAACGGTGAATTTCATCAACAAATAAAACAGTCTGCTGCCCAATATTTTGAAATTTTTTAGCATTTTCCACTACAATCCGCAACTCTTTAACACCGTCTAATACCGCACTAAGTTGGGCGAAATGCCCATCAACTTGCGTGCAAATAATGCGTGCTAAAGTGGTCTTCCCTGTGCCTGATGGCCCCCACAAAATCATTGAATGCAACTGTTTGTTGT
>NZ_UEXF01000050.1:0-1693 GCF_900127505.1 thiotrophic endosymbiont of Bathymodiolus puteoserpentis (Logatchev)
AGTATGGTAAGCATCTTTAAGTTGCCCTAAGATTTGTGGCTCTCCCAATACCAAAGAATCCAGTCCAGTTGCTACGCGACAGATATGCTTGAGTGCATCATCGCCTTCAAAATAAACCAGATAAGGGTCTAACTTTTCTCTGGCAATATTATGGGTGGTGGCAAGATAATCACTCAGTATTTGTTGTGCATTATCATCATCAACAATACTGTAAATTTCAGAGCGATTACAAGTTGACAAAATGACACAAGCCTCAATACCTTGAATACTGTTGAATTGCTTCAAAGCATTGGATAATTCATTAGGTGAAAACACAACTTTCTCACGCACTTCAACAGGGGTAAGTTGATGGTTAACACTCAAAATGGCAATTTTAGACACGAGCAAAAATTAGATAAATAAACGCTCAATTATATCATAAGAGCATTGTTTGCCGTTACAATACACAGCCATGAAAATACTTGTATTCTTGTTGTTATTTGGCTTTTTGTCTGCTTGCTCAACAATACCAAAGCACCCTGGGCCGTTGGTTTATTCAAGTAGTATTCCAAGTGTATGGACGATAGAGGGGCGACTCAGTGCCATGTCCAACAAAAAAACTGAAATGGCAGGCTTTGAATTTAGCCAGCAGGGCGGATACTATCAATTAACACTTAGTGGTCCACTTGGATTTGGGCAAATACAAATAAAGCAAACTGAGCAAGGCTTGCTTATTGACAACAAGCCTACTTTGTTGACTTTAAAACAGTGGATGAATCTTGAGTTGGGTTGGTATTTTCCAGTAGAAGTTTTAGAGAGTATTGTTTTTAAAGGTAATCATAACAAGATACAAGATTGGCAGATTAGTACCGATAAACATCAAGTGTTTAATGGGATTGCTTATCCAAAAATTATCCGTTTAAGCTATTCAGACAAACACATTAAAATCAAACTTCTGCTACAAGAGGTTAATCGGTTAAAATAAGTCAACATGATAGAAGAAGATTCCTTAGTCAGCGCAGAGAGCCAAGAAAACGAAACCATTATTATGACTTCGGTTCGTCCTAAATTACTGAACGAATATATCGGTCAAAAAGATGTTAAATCTCAAATGGCATTGTTTATTAAAGCCGCTAAAAAGCGTGGCGATGCACTGGATCACACACTAATTTATGGCCCACCAGGGCTGGGAAAAACCACTTTGGCAAATGTGATTGCCAATCAAATGGGTGCAGGACTTAAGCAAAGCTCTGGCCCTGTATTAGAACGCTCAGGGGATTTGGCAGCAATGCTCACCAAACTTGAACCCTATGATGTGTTGTTTATTGACGAGATTCATCGTTTAAACCCTGTAGTGGAAGAAATTCTATACCCTGCTTTGGAAGATTTCAAACTTGATATTATGGTGGGTGAGGGGATAGCTGCACATTCTGTGCAACTGGAGTTACCACCGTTTACTTTGATTGGTGCGACGACGCGTGCGGGCATGTTAACCTCACCACTTAGAGATAGATTTGGCATTGTTCAACGCTTGGCGTTTTATGAAGTAAAAGATCTACAAAAAATTGTAGTGCGTTCTGCCGATATTTTAGATATCCAGATAGAATCAGACGGCGCATTAGAGATTGCTAAGCGTTCTCGTGGCACACCAAGAATTGCGAATCGATTATTACGCCGAGTGCGTGATTTTGCTGATGTTAAAACCAATGGCATC
>NZ_UEXF01000051.1:0-1416 GCF_900127505.1 thiotrophic endosymbiont of Bathymodiolus puteoserpentis (Logatchev)
TTATTTTTTGTAAAATACCTAAGGTTTTTTGTGGTGCTGGATAAAAAGCAGTTTTGTTGATTTAGATGGTTGGCAAAATGGGTGGTTTTGGTTTGTTTGGAGTGGTTTTTAAGGAGCGACTAATTACTCATTATTTTTAATGGAATTAAATCAAAGTTATTAAAATAACTAACATTATTACTTAATTCAATTAAAAAGTCAAAATTTACTATTTTATAAGTGTTTCTAACAAATAGTATTTCATCCTTTGATGATAAACAAATTTTCCCATTTTCGCTTTTTGCAATTAATCTACCTTCTTTTTTGTAAGAATGAACTTGTGTATCAAGCTGTCTACTTATTACTTCATTCAAATTTAATAGGTATATATGTGTTTGCCCATTTAAAACTTGATTATTTTGATCAACAATTTCAATGCATTTGTTTTTTTTACATGAAGTTGCAATTAGTAGTATTGAAACCAAAAAGAAAACTCTAAAAAATATGCCGGTCATAGTCTTTTATTCTCTATTAATATCTTTTTCAACTTCAGGCAATACTTGATCTTGAATAAACTCCTGAACCTTAGGATCGTTATCCATATTTCTATGAGAATCTGAAGATTTTCCAGTAGACGGTCCTTGTATATTTACAAACTCTTGATTTACTATTTCTGTTCTATTATTAAATAGATCAGGTTCTATATTATCCTCCCCATTCATTGCGTTAGAATCCATAAAATCAATTATTGAATTACCAGTTTTAGATTCACTTTGATAAACATTAATTGCTTTATTTACATTACTTGGAATTGAAGCATCATTACCAAATGGCTCTATACTATCAATTTGTACAGTAATAATATTAGCTATTTTTTTATCTTTCAGTACTTGCGTTATATCTTGGACATCACCTGCACCTGCACTATGCCCTTGCAATATAATTTGCTCTCCCTTCTTATAATCTTTAATAATGGATTCCACTATCGTGTTTTTTTGTCCTGAATCAAAAATTTTAACTTTCGTTTTTGAGTCTAGCTTTAAAATTTCATTTGGTAAAGTTATAAGAGAACTTTTAAATTCTTCTTTATTATAAAAATCAGCTGCTTTATTAAGTTGCTCTTGAAAAATATCTTCTTTCTGCTCTTTGGTATAGTTTGTTTCTTTTAACTTCTTTTTTAACTCTATTGCGTAATTATATAATTTAGATTGGTAATATGCTTGATATTCTTCTAGATTTTGTCCAGTAAAATTTAAACCACTTTTATTTATACCTATTTCAACAGCTTTATTTATATCTCCACCCCTAATAGAAATAACTTGCCTATCCTCCCCCTTGCTCTTATCAATCCTCGCATAATCCTGATTATTACGCTCAACAAGCTTTGTGTTTCTTTGTGTTTCTGCTGGTGTGTTGCCTAGGTTTCTATTGTTGGTG
>NZ_UEXF01000052.1:0-13404 GCF_900127505.1 thiotrophic endosymbiont of Bathymodiolus puteoserpentis (Logatchev)
GTAAATGAGACTTTGCCATCACTTTCTTTTTTGAGTAGTAGTGGGTTTTTGGCAATAGTGCCGAGCACATCTGCAAGACTTATCTTTATTTTTTTGTGTTTAGAATAATTGGTATCGGTGTTGTTGGCATTTTGGATGTTGATATCTTTGGCGTTACCACTAATGCTATTGTCTGCTTGAATGTCAACACCCACTGCATGAATGTTGTTGTTGGCATTAAGCGTAATGTTATTGCCACTGAGGGTTGAGTTAACGGCGGTTTTTTTAATCCTACCTTCTAAGTCCTCAGTAGAGCTGTAGAGCGAGCCCATCCCAACCAAACCTGCAAGGGAGAAACTAGATGTTTTACTGTAAGACTCATTCAGGCTACCATCATAGCCTGCTTGGATGTTGATGTCTTTGGCGCTATCTAGACTGAGTTTTTGTTGTGCTTCTATATTAGAGCCGGTGATGTTGATATCCTCTTTAGTGGTTTTTAGAGTGAGGTTATTGGCACTTAGATTTGAGGCAATATTATTTACAGTGGCTTTGGTGTCAATACTAACACTGCTAGATAAAAAGCCCTTAGAGCTGGCTTTCATTTGAGTGGCTTTGGAGTCTTGAACTGAGGCTATGTTTAGATTATCGCTTTTTATAGTGGCATTATTGGCAGAGACTTTTGAGCCTTGGATGTTGATGTTATTTGCATTAATGTTTAAATCACCAGTTACTTTGATGTGACTGCCTTGGTGCTGAATGCTTTGTGAGTTGGAGTAGTTATCACCACCACCTGCTTTTAGATCGGTGGTGTTTTGCTGGGTCGTGATATTGAGGTTATTGGCTGTAATAGTTAAGTTTTGTGCTTTAATATTACTGGCTGTATTGCTCATATCTTCAGCGTTGATGCTGATGTTTTTGCCTTTGAGGTTTGAAGCCTTGCCAATGGTTGTTGTTGTGTCTCTTTTTTGTGTTGTGGTTTGTTGATTGGCAATATTGGTAAGGGTTTTTGCTGTTAGGTTGAGGTTGTTATTTGCTGTTATATCCCCTGACTGGTTGAAAAGGGTGTTTTGTGCGTTTAGATTGATATTGTTGCCTTTAAGCGCACCGTTTTGATTAGTGATATTGTTAGCACTAATGTGGGTGTCTTTTGCTGAGGTTATATTGCCACTATTGACGATTGTGCCATTGCTGTTGATGGTGATGTTTTGTGCGCTTAAGAACGCTTGAGGTGTTTTGCTTAAATCATCCAGTGTTGCATTGGCTAAATAGAGTCTTGGCATCAGTGCTGTGTATTGTTTGCCATTGAGTTCAACGGTTTGGTTTTCATACCAAACGATGTCTTGAGTTAGAGCCTTGATGGCTGCTTTGCTAAGCGATACACCAAGGGTGATTTCAACGCCTTGGTCGGTTAGTTTTTCATATTCTTCATTGCTTTGATTAAAGAGCCGATCAAAGGTGGCATTCATATCAAAATTTGCATACAGCTGTGCTTTTTTGGTTTGCTCGTTAATTTGTTTTTGTAGTTGTTGATGCTCCCAATAGGCATCGCCTAGGGTAATAGGATTAGACATTGTTGGATCTAAGAATCTAATATTGGGTCTGGCGAATAGGTATTGTGAGGCTTTGAACTGGGTAATATCAACAAATTGATTTCTAGTTTCTATTAGGTAAGGTTGCTTAGCACTAGGTTTTATAACCCTATACTCACCATTTAAGGCAATAGCGCCAATTTGACTATCGGTATCAATATTAGGCTTGATGGTTAATATTGGGTCGTTACTAGCGCCATCTGCGTTTGCAGCAGGTGCGCTCTCAGGTGCTTGTGCGTTAGGTTCGTACTCTGGGTTATCGGTATTATAGCCATTGATAATGGTGGTAGCATTTATGGTTAAATTATTACCTGCACTAATAGCGGCTTTGTTTATACTATAAACTACCTCACTTCTACTATCTACTATGTCAGCGTACTTAGTGCGATAAGCGTATCTTTTACAACCACCACCACTCCACCAGTTTCTTTTCTTTTCACAATATTTTTCTTGCCACATCTTGCCCCACTTGCGATATAGATTGTGGGTATCTATTGAGTCTGTATTATTTTTAAAGGTATTGGTGTTAATCGTAACATCGTTACTAGCAGTGATGATGGAGCTAAGGTTATTGATTTCCTGAGAGGCGGTGATAGTAATATTATTGCCTGCTGATATCAGTGATAACTGTGAGGCAAGAGTGGATACTGCCTCGTCTTGTTCTAGTATTAGCGTTTGATCCATGACATAGTCGCTCTTAACAACCTTCTCATTAACATCATAGCCATAGTAGCCATCATTATCATCTTGCTTGGCATCATAACGATAAGCGGTGTTGTTAAGGGTTTTGGCATTAATGGTGATATTGTTATCAGATTTAATCACGCCTGATTTGTTATTAATGACTAGGTTTAAGTTATTGTTTGTGCCATTATTTGAGTTGTTATTTGAGTTGTTATTTGAGTTGTTATTTAAGTTGTTGTTTGTATCATTAATGAGAATACTGCCCTGTGCAACGATTGAGCTTTTATCGTTTAACAGCTGATTAGCAGCGGTGATATGTAGCTGATTTTTTGCATAAATTAATCCCCCTTGGGTTTGAGCGGTGTTTTGGGTATTGTTTAGCGTGTTGGCTGTGATATTGAGATTAGCACCTGCTGCCAGTTGCCCACCTTGATTGTTAAGCGTATTGGCGCTAATATCCAAGTTGGCTTGGGCAATGGTGTCTTTACCCTCGTTTTGATAGGTTTGATTTGTATTAATAGCAATATTTTGTACCGCTTTTATATCACCTGATTGCGTGATATCTCCACTATGAGAAGTTAGGCTAATGTCTGTTTGTGAGCTCAGGTTTGCTTTTAATACTAGATCACCATCAGCCATGATTTCTAACTTGGATAAGTCGGTGATAATATTGCCACCTGCGGTATTAACGCCTGCACCTTTTTCAGTAACGATGAGTTTAATGCTACCTGCTGAGATATTGGCTAGATGTGAGGCATCAATGCCAAACTCAATAGCAGAGGCGTTGGCATCTGAGCTAACCTCACCAGTCGTGTAGTTATAATAATCATTACCTTGTTTTAAGGCTAGGTCTTGTTTGGCTTGAAGTTCTCCTCTTAGCGCAATGGCTCTTGAGATGATATTAACCTCATCTGTGTTATTGGCATATAAACCAAGCTTGCCAATGACAAAATTAGAAGTTAGGTCATTGTTGATTTTAAAGCCAGTTATTGCACCATCACTCATCCGTGATTGCCCACTCACCATAGTCAGCTTGGAAGTGTTGATAAAACTACAGCCATTACAATCAAAGCCATTAGGATTGGCAATCACCACAGCTGCATCTTGACCAAACACTTCCAAAGCACCGTTTAATACTGAGCGATTAGTAGTGCCTACTTCATTCAGGATAATATCAGCGTTTTGGTTAAGGTTAGGGTTGCCATATACCGCACCACCAAGTTGTGAGGTGCCCATGACTTTTGAGTTGTTGAGTATTGCCCCTTGATTGCCGACATTAAACTTGTTGTAGTGATTGATAGAAACCCCAACAGAGTTGGGGTTTGCAATATTGATTAAATCAACCCCGTTGGCTGTTGTGTCTATAAAAGTTGTTGGGCTTTTGGTGGTGTTTACGACTTGATTGGCGGCGTAGACATTGCTTATGCTGCCTACGCCTATACCTACACCTACACTTAATACAAAAGCGTTTAAGTGGCTGAGGATTAACAACAGGGTGAAGGGCTTTTTGAGTGTGTGCACTTGGTGTTTTGGATTGGTTTTTTTAAAAAGTTTTATTTTAGCCCTAAAGAATTCCATTGAGTTGGTATGTTGAATTATTTGTTATTTGAGGCCTTTGCATAAATAGGGATGATTGGCAAAATCTAATTTTTGCTGAGGTAAATGTGTTATTTATATTTTAAATCAATGGGTTGTGGGTTTTTTAGGTTGGGCTATTTATGCTATAAAAATCCCAGTATTTTCCCCCCGATGTTACTCTGTGGCGTGAGCGTTAAAGTCCTGCTGTTATCTTCGCCAGTGATGTGAATGATTAAATCAGCAGGAGCAATCATACCTTTGCCCAATTCTGCCCATTCAATCAGTTGAATAGAATTGCCTTGTGAATATTCCCGAATGCCAATATATTCTAATTCCTCTGGATCACTTAAGCGATAACAATCAAAATGATGAATGTTAATCGTTTGATTTTGATAGCTTTCGACCAGTGAGTAAGTAGGGCTCTTGACACGCTTAAAACCAAAAGTTTGAATGAAGTTTCTTGCTATTGTGGTTTTCCCTGCACCCAAATCACCCTTTAGGTAAATAACGATAGAATTATTAAGATTTTTTACATTGCGCGCTAAGACCTGAGCAAATTTTGCCACTTCAATCTCACTGTGAAAGACTAGATTCACCCGAGGCGCTCTTAGAATAACTGCCACATATAAACGCTAAACACACTCACCAATACGATACCTTCGAAGCGATTAATCCTATGCTTTTTATGAAACTTATAAGATAGGATGAATAGCAGTAATGTAAGTAGCAGCATCACTGGGTAATCTCGAACAATAACTTCATCTGCCACTTTAGATGGATGAATAAGTCCAGGAATAGCAAGAACAGCAATGGTGTTAAATAGGTTAGAGCCAATCACATTGCCAACCACCATCTCATATTGCTTCTTTAAAACGCTAGAGATAGATACCGCTAACTCAGGCAAACTGGTACCAAGTGCAATAATGCTTAAACCAATGATTAAGTCAGATATTTCAAAGAATCTTGCAACTTCTACACCCCCCCATACAATCAATTTTGCACTAGAAATTAATACGATTAAACCAATGATAAGCATCAACCAAGTTTTTCCTGTTTGGTCTTTATTAACAGTTTGCTCAAATTCGTCGAATTCGTGGTGATTTGAATTTTTGGCACTTATTAAAGTGTAAGTTAAAAATAAAATCAGCAAAGACGCTAAAATCAAACCATCAGTCACGCCAAGATATCTATCCCATAGTAAGTAACCTGTCACAAGCGTGGCAACCATTAAGAACAGCCATTCTTTTTTTAGAACACCACTTTTTACTTCAATAGGAGCGATAATGGCACTCACGCCAAGCACCAATGCGATATTAAAAATATTAGAACCGATGGCATTGCCGATGCTTAGCCCTGTATTGCCATCTATTGCCGCTAAGCCTGATACCAACATCTCAGGTGCTGAAGTGCCGAAACCAAAAATAAGCAAACCAATCACTAAAGGCGACACTTTGAAAATATTAGCAATCTTTGCACCATTTTCAGTAAATGTATCAGCACTCCAAATTAAAAGTATAAAACCTGCTAAAAGAGCAATAATTGGTAGTAGAATGTCGGGCATAATTAATGAAGCAATAATTTTTTACTTATTATAGAGGCAAATGAATAAAACAGAATTTTTAATTGGTCGTAGTGGGCTTGATTTACAAGATGATTTTTATCCCGATGATTTACCCCAAGATTGGCGTTTTGATTATTATGCCGCTATCTTTAAAACACTATCATTGCCGATTGATACGGATGAAGATTTAGAGCAAATTTTTAGCGACATTGAAGAAGATGAAGAGAGTGAGTTTACGCTGGTATTAACGATTGAGTATTTGCAATTAACAGACGCAACAGCACTAAAAAAAACCCTAAGTGAAGTGCAAGACTATTGGCAACATTTTATTTTATTTTGCGAAGTTGATAAAGCACCAAGCACAGAGATAATGAAACTATTGTCTGGCTACAAAGTGTGCTTCCAATCATCTAAAACACTTAAACTGGGCTTACAAGAAGCGCAAGTCTCAGATGTAATATTGAGTTTTAATCAATATCCAGTGTTATATTCTGCACAGGTATGGGACGAAAAACAAATACGCATCTACCTTGAAAGCATCGTTAATGTCAACACTAAGACTGTCTTGATTTGCAAATTTGCAGAGCGAGAAACATTGGATAAAATTCGCATTATTGCTGAATTATTGGGTTTTTAGAGGCGTTCTTAATTTGAATATTTTACTAACACGCGCCTTAGCGCAAGTCCAACCATTGCAAACTTTGGTAAGTCAGAGTGGTTACAAGCCTATTTTGTTTCCCAGTTTAGAGGTTGAGGCGTTAAGTCATGTGCCGCTTAAAAGCCATTATGATGTGCTGATTTTTATAAGTAGCAATGCGGTTGAGTATAGTTTAGAAACACTTCAAAACTTAAAATATCAGCAGTGTAGATTTTTTGCTGTAGGCGTAGCAACTGCAAATAAACTTAATGAATACGGTTTTGAGGTTGATGCTTTTCCCAGTGAAAAAGCCTCTAGTGAAGCATTGTTGGCAATGTCAGAAGTTAAAATACTGAGAGGTAAAGATATTTTGATCTTTCGAGGCAAAGGCGGAAGAGAAACACTCAAAGAAGGGCTGGAACAGCATAATACGGTTGAATATATTGAAGTTTATCAGCGTGTGGTGTGTGATACCACACCATTGCATCATAGCGCTTTGTCAGAATTTTTACAAAGTGACAAAGGTATTATTACCGCAACCAGTGTTGAAAATCTCACTGCACTTTTGTCAATAGTTGGGCAAATTGATACCGATGCGCTAAGCACAATCAAGCGTTATCCATTGGTAGTGTTAAGTGAGCGTATTAAAACTTTTGCACAATCTATAGGTTTTACCCAAGTTGAAGTTGTTACAAAAATTAGTGATGAAGGTTTACTTGAGGCGTTAATAAACTTGACAAAAACATAAAATAGGTTTATTGTTAACCATAACTTATTTCTTGGGGAGAAGATTGTGGTTAAGTTGAGTGTATCTAAGGCAGCAAGAATGTTGGGCATTAGTCGTTTTGATATTCAAAATCAAATCAATAACGGCAAACTGCAAACGCATGAAGGCTATGTAACAATAGACAGTTTGAGGTTGGCGTATCCGAGTGTTAATATGAGTTCTGAGCAAGACCAACATATTCAAAAAATGCAACAGATTAAGGATGATGCTATCCATAAAATAGAAGTTGATAACGCCATTCATGGTGCCAATGATAAAGTCTATCATGGTATTATCACCAATCTAAAGTCCAAACTTTATAAAGAAGAAATTAAAAATCAACATTATGAAATGGTGTTTTCTGAGCTTACTGAGCGACTAGATATTCTTGAGAAGCGGTGTCACTCTCAAGACAAAAAAGAATTACACGATCTACAAGGTTGGGTCAAATCTCAACATTAAGCATACTTTTATAAATGCTTAGCGATTTCTAGGGAAGGCTGAGAGCGATTCATTGAGTAGAAATGGAAATTATTAACCCCTTGCTCTTTTAGAGTTTGACACAAGTTGGTGACAACTTCCAATCCAAATGTGCTGAGTGAGTCAAGGTCATCTTGATACAGCTCTAATTTTTTTAAAATCCAATTGGGAATTTTTGCACCACACATATTGGAAAATCTTACCAGCTGTGTGTAGTTGGTAATCGGCATAATGCCCGGAATGATTGGAATACTAACACCGAGTTTTTCTATTTCATCAACAAATTTAAAATAAGCCTCAGCATCATAAAAGTATTGTGTGATAGCACCATCTGCGCCCGCTTTTACTTTGTCAGCAAAATGTTGTAAGTCAGTTTGTCTATTTTTGGATTCTGGGTGTACCTCAGGATAGGCGGCTACTTCAATATGGAAGTGATTGTTGTATTGCGACTTAACAAATTCAACCAGTTCATTGGCATAATGGAAATCACCAATATCACGCACGCCAGATGGGATATCACCTCTAAGTGCAACAAGCCGATTAATATTAGCTGCTTTATATTGGTCAAGCAATTCAATAATAATTTCTTTTTTTGAACCAATGCAAGATAGATGAGGCGCAGCAGCGACAGTGTCATTTTTTTGAATATCTAAAACTGTCTCTAATGTCGCCTCTTGTGTTGTGCCAAGTGCACCAAAAGTCACAGAAAAATATTCTGGATTGATACTACTCAGTTCTTGTCGAACTTGGTGTAAAGTTTGCTTGCCTTTTTCTGTTCGTGGTGGAAAAAATTCGAAACTTGTTTTCATTGGCATTATAAATGCTTGTAAAAAGCGCTAATTATAGCGTATTTGTATGGCGTTAAAGCTTTTGTCTAAGTCGCAACAATCGGGTAAAATAACTTTTTTTTGTTTAAAAGAGTGTGTATGTCGAAAAGTGATTATATTGAGTTAGAGGGTGTGGTTAAAGAAAAATTACCCAACACTACTTTTACGGTTGAATTAGAGAATGGCCACAGTGTATTGGCGCACATCTCTGGTAAGATTCGTAAACACTATATTCGTATTTTACCAGGAGACAAGGTGACTGTAGAAATGACACCTTATGACCTAACAAAGGGTAGAATTACTTTCAGACATAAATAAAAAAAAGATTAAGCCGATGTGGTGGAATTGGTAGACACGCTGGATTCAAAATCCAGTTCCGCAAGGAGTGACGGTTCGACCCCGTCCATCGGTACCAAATTTAAACTAAAGTGAATAATATGGAACAAGTAGATTTAATAGCAGAAGCCTTAAACCTAACCCTTTTTGGAATGGGTTTTGTTTTTTTGTTTTTGACTTTATTGGTGTTTGTGACCAAGCTTATGTCAATTATTATTCAAAAAATACAAGATTCAACGCCAGTTGAAGCTGGAGCGCCTCATCGTGACGAGATGGCGGACGAATTGGATGAAGAGGCTAAGTTCGTGATAGAGCAAGCTATCAAGATGCATAGAGGGGCGTAGAGTATGATAAATTTTCTAAAGAATGTTATTCAAAAACCTACGACTGAAAATCAGAAGAAAGTAGAAATTACTGAGCTTGTTTTGCGAGATGCACACCAATCTTTATTTGCAACCAGAATGCGTATCGATGATATGCTGCCAATCGCTGATAAATTAGATAAGATTGGTTATTGGTCTATGGAATCTTGGGGTGGCGCAACTTTTGATTCTTGTATTCGCTATCTTGGTGAGGATCCTTGGGACAGAATTCGTGAAATCAAAGCAGTCATGCCCAATACCCCTCAGCAAATGTTGCTCAGGGGGCAGAATTTACTCGGTTACCGTCATTATAGTGATGATGTGGTGCGTCAATTTATTGAGCGTTGCGCTGAAAATGGCGTCAGTGTGTTTCGTATTTTTGATGCAATGAACGATATGCGTAACCTAAAAACGGCAGTTGATCAAACTGTTAAATTAGGCCAACACGCCCAAGGCACAATTTCTTACACCGTTAGTCCAGTGCATACCATGCAAACTTGGATTGATATGGCAAAGGCTATTGAAGATATGGGTGCCCATTCTTTATGTATCAAAGATATGGCAGGCTTATTACGCCCTTATGATGCGTATGATTTGGTCAAAAAACTCAAAGCAACCGTTGATATTCCCATTCAGTTACATGCACATGCCACCACAGGCTTATCAACCGCTTCGATTGTCAAAGCAGTGGAAGCAGGCATTGACCGTGTGGACACAGCCATTGGCTCTATGAGCATGACTTATGGACACTCAGCTACCAATTCAGTGGTGTCTATTTTAGAAAACAGCCCAAGAAAAACCGGCCTAGATTTGGCAAAATTAGAAGAGATTGACGCTTACTTTAGACCCATTCGTACCAAATATGCACAGTTTGAAGGCTCACTTAAAGGCGTGGACTCCAGAATTTTATTATCACAAGTGCCCGGCGGTATGTTGACCAATATGGAAAGCCAATTGCGCGAGCAAAATGCCCTTGATAAAATGGACGAGGTCATGGCAGAAATTCCACGCGTGCGTAAGGATTTAGGCTACATTCCATTGGTAACACCCACATCGCAAATTGTTGGCACACAATCGGTTTTGAATGTCTTAACAGGCGATCGTTATACAACCATCACCAAAGAATCCGCAGGCATCTTAAAAGGCGAATACGGCGCAACACCTGCTCCAGTTAATCAAGCATTGCAAACCAAAGTGCTAGATGGTAACGAACCAATTACCTGTCGTCCAGCAGACAATATCGCACCAGAAATGCACATTTTGGAGCAGGAGTTTGACAAAATCGTGGCAGCAAAGGGTTTGACCCTAGCTGACAATAAAATCGATGATTTGCTGACCTATGCTTTATTCCCACAAGTTGGTATTAGCTTTATAGAAAATCGCGATAACGCCGAATTTTTCGAATCCGCTCCCAAGGTCGGCAATAGCGTTAATAATTCAACCGAAGAGGGCAGTTATACCGTGTCATTCAAAGGCACCTCTTACAAAGTTGATGTGTCTGCAGGCGGTAATGTCACCTCAATGAAGTCCGCTGTAGATGTCGTTGCGCCAGTAGCACCAACAGAAAAGCAAATGATTGACAAAATACCCAACGCAAATGCAGAAGAAATCGGCGCCCCGCTTTCTGGCAATATTTGGAAGGTAATGGTATTGCCTCATCAAAAAATCAATGAAGGCGATGTGTTGGTTATTTTAGAAGCCATGAAAATGGAAACTGAAATCAAAGCAGCCAGATCTGGCATAGTCGCCAGTGTTAGCGTCAAAGAGGGCGATGCGGTAACCGTAGGTCAAACCTTATTAAGCATGGTATAGCCCGCCTTGATCATTTTTATTTATTGCAAAGGTTTCTATGTGTCAATATCAACAATATTATTTTTCTAATTATTCATAATCACAAGGTCTCTCAATGGAACAATTAAACATGCTTTGGGCAAATACAGGATTACAGCAAATGGCTTGGGGTCAGGGGCTGATGTTGCTGGTGGGAATGCTGCTTTTATACTTGGCTATTATTAAAAAATTTGAGCCATTGTTGTTGTTGCCTATTGGTTTTGGTGCGATTTTAGCCAATATTCCAGGGGCAGGTATCGCTGAGGGTAATGGGATTTTGCATATATTTTATGAAGTGGGCATTGAGTCGGGTGCCTTTCCATTGATTATTTTTATGGGTGTGGGTGCTTTGACTGATTTTGGGCCATTGCTGGCCAATCCCAAGACTTTGTTACTTGGTGCAGCGGCACAGTTTGGTATTTTTGCCACTTTGTTGGGTGCCATTGGTTTGAGCGCCATGGGGATTTTTGATTTTAGCCTTAATGATGCCGCTGCCATTGGTATTATTGGGGGAGCGGATGGGCCGACCAGTATTTATGTGGCATCAAAATTAGCGCCCGATTTATTGGGGGCAATTGCCGTGGCTTCTTATTCTTACATGGCGTTGGTGCCATTGATTCAGCCACCAATTATGCGGGCGTTAACCACTAAGAAAGAGCGCCAAATTAAAATGGTGCAATTGCGTGAAGTCTCCACTGCGGAGAAAATTATTTTCCCCGTGATGTTGTTGATGTTGGTGGCATTACTCTTGCCAGATGCAGCGCCGTTATTGGGTATGTTTGCCTTTGGTAATTTGATGAAGGAATCAGGTGTGGTTGATCGATTGAGCGATACCACGCAAAATGCCTTAATTAATATTGTGACTATTTTCTTGGGCTTGGCAGTTGGCTCAAAGCTGATGGCAGATAAGTTTTTACAACCTGAAACGCTGGGTATTTTGGTACTGGGCATGGTGGCTTTTGCCATTGGCACGGCGTGTGGATTATTGATGGCAAAATTAATGAACGCCTTTGGTAAAAATAAAATCAATCCGCTGATTGGCTCCGCTGGGGTTTCCGCTGTACCAATGGCAGCCCGTGTTTCTAACAAAGTGGGGTTGGAAGCCGACCCGCACAATTTCCTCTTAATGCACGCCATGGGTCCAAATGTGGCAGGTGTCATAGGCTCAGCGATTGCCGCTGGTATTATGATTCAATTTTTGGGTTAATTATTTTGCACAGAACATTTTTAAAAGCCAAACTCCATCGTGTAACCACCACTGCCAGTGAAGTGGACTATGAAGGGTCATGTGAGATTGACGGTATTTTATTAGATGCAGCAGGAATTGGTGCTTTTGAGCAAATTCAAATCTACAATATTAACAACGGCAATCGTTTTACCACCTATGCCATCCGTGGCAAAGACAACTCAGGCGTGATTTCTGTGAATGGCGCCGCCGCACACAAAGCACAAGTGGGGGATTTGTTGATTATTGCTTCTTATGCCAGTTATAATGAAATTGAAATTAAAAATTACATGCCGACATTGTGCTATGTTGATGATAAAAATATTTTAACCAAAGTAGGCGCCAGTATAAGCCTATGAAAGAAGTTATTCAAGATATTATGCAAAGGTCTCTCAAAGTTAGTTGTTAAAAATTAAATGACGATGAGGCGCTAATTTCATCAGGTTTAATTGATTCTGTGGCGAATTCAATCCATAAGTGCAACACTTCTATCTTACCGTAGCGCTTTGCGATACCGCTTGTGTTGATGGCGTATACGCCACCTACCGCTTTGTTCTTAAGAACAAAGCGGTAGGTGGCTTCAATGCTGATTTTAACTTACCTTTCAAAAGTGATGTAATGCAACTTCATTACCCGAATATATTTACCCTGCTAACCTTTGGTAAGCCGCCCGTCTGTTTAAGTTTACTGACTAATTTTGGAAAGAAGTTTAGGATTGGTAACAAGATTTCTCACGCCGTGTGCGTGATCTTCATTGAAAACATTACCTTTACACCATTGACCAACACTCTCAATATTAACTTTGGCTACTTTAGGTCTAACACGCCAAGTAACTTGAAATGGTGAGCCTTTTTCATTGTAATCAGGGCCTGTGGTTGATCCAGCGTATTGAATAGGGGTGCCCGTATTGTTTGGAATATTTATTGCTTGATATAAATCGTTCTTGATTTCATATTTGGATAAGTTGCCAAAATCAAGTGCATCCTTGTTATTAACCAAAACATACACCTGTGTTTCAACGCGCAACTGAGGGTTTTTTATTGCATCGCTTAAGCATGAACCTAAAGTTGGCCCTGGTTTAACCTGAGCAGTTGAATGCACATAGTGAACTTCAATAGTATCGCCAACACTTAAAGCCCCATGCTTACTAGGGCATATGTCATGCGCTACTGATTTAAGCTCGGCAACATTTAATTTACCCGAGTATTTATAACCACTTTGAAACCCATCTCCATCTCCATTACCTGCATATTGAGTAAACTCGCCCCCTTTATGTTCAGCATTTTTATGAAAATGAATATTACACAGATTCATTTGTGTGGATAACGGCGCTGTATTAAATGTTAATAAATTATCACCCGCTACAGCCTCAATATCACGAGGGGATTGAGGGCCGTATCCTTTGCTTTTTGTATTGCCTGCAAGTTTCATTCGTTGCTCAGATATAACTTTATCCGAAACAATCTTATGCACATCGTCACCACTCCTTTTTTCATTAGCATAAATGGGTAATAATGCCACTATAGCCAATACACTTATTATTTTTCTTT
>NZ_UEXF01000052.1:14546-25337 GCF_900127505.1 thiotrophic endosymbiont of Bathymodiolus puteoserpentis (Logatchev)
TTGATACTTTTCTGTATTTTGGGCATGTTGTGATTGCATCTGTTGTTGAATATCTTTCAGGGTCTCTTGGTTTTTCCATGTTTTATTATCTAAATTAGTTATTATTCGCATAAGTAACAGCCTCCTAGTGTAACAAAGACTTGTCTTGATTTTCAGAGGCGAGGATGTTGTTTTCCCCTACTAGATTTATATTCCAGTCGGTGCTTGGCATCACTTTTATGAGTAGATCGGATAGGTTGTATAGTAGTTGGGGGGTTAGGTTTAGGCTGATATTCTGACTTTGATTACTCTCAAATATAAGGACAATCTTGGTGTTTTCGTAGACATTGACGGTGATTTTTTCTACCAAAATGGGTATCTCGCCCATCGGAAATTTATTGCCATTGTTAAAGGGGGTTTCATAGTCGTCTTTTTCAATGATGTGCCGATGTTGTATTTTTTGCTCCATTTGCTGTTGTTGCGATTCGGGTATTGTCAATAGATCATCGGGGGTAGTGTGGGTAGATAAAGAATGGGTGATAGTACGGTTAAGAATATCCCAAAATGAGATGATAATTCGACGGGTTAAAAACAGGCGGAATTCTTCCTTGTCTTGGCTGTTAATGCTGAGAATAAGTCGGTCTTCTTGGGTTAAATAAGACATTTGCATTTGATGTATGTTCATACCAAGGTTCCATTTTCTAAGGTTAAGAATTGATCCATTTTTTTTGCAATATTCATATCATGTGTCACCAGAATTAAAGCTGATTTTTGCTGTTGATTGAGCTCCATCATTAAGCCCAAAACTTCCTGTGCATTTTTTGCATCTAAGTTGCCTGTGGGCTCATCCGCCAATAGACAACTTGGGTTGTTAATCAAAGCACGCGCAATTGCCACTCGTTGACGCTGACCACCAGAGAGTTCTGCGGGTCGATGATTGAGTCGGTTTTGCAGACCGATATCTGAGAGTAGTTTGCTAGATTTTTCAAGTGCTAAATGCGTGGCATCACCACGAATGAGTAGTGGCATTGCTACATTATCTAAGGCACTAAAATCTTTTAATAGATGATGAAATTGATAAATAAACCCTAAATGTTGTGCACGAAGGTTGGTAATTGCCTCTTCGCTGAGTTGTGATAAATCAGCGTTGTTGATCATAACTTTTCCAGTAGTGGGCTGGTCCATGCCACCTAATAAATTTAGCAAGGTGGATTTGCCACAGCCAGATTGTCCGATAATCGCTAATGACTCTGCAGGGTTAATTTCTAAATTTAGTGCATTTAATACTGGCGTTTTAATCTCACCGTCATTATAAGCATAACCCAAATTTTGACATTCGATAATCTTATTCATGGTTAAGTACCTTTGAGATCTGCAACTTTCCTGCGCGTTTTGCAGGGTAAATGGAGGCAAGCACGACTAGGACAAAAGCCCCAACTGCAACCATAATCACATCATCTAAGTGAATCTCAGAAGGGAAACGGCTGATATAAAAGACATCTTTAGGGAAGAATTGAAAACCTAATATTGACTCAATCACACCAATCACAGATTCAATGTTAAGCGCAAGCATAACCCCTAATATTGTGCCTATAACAATGCCGATAATACCTATGGTAACGCCTTGATAAAAGAATAGTTTGACAATGCGTTTTGGTGTCATGCCGATGGTTCTGAGAATGGCAATATCGGCTTTTTTATCAGTAACCACCATTACCATCATTGAGACAATATTAAAGGTAGCCACAGCAATAATCAGTGACAATATAATGCCAATCATTTGTTTTTCAAGATTAAGCGCCTTGATGAAATTAGCTTTCTGCTGTGTCCAATCAACACCGTAATATTGTCCAGAATCTAGATCATTGACCGCTTCGTTGGTAATTTTTTTGGCATTAAATAAATCATCAACTTTGAGTCGGATGCCCGATACTTTGTCTTTCATCGCATATAACAACTGTGCTTGATGTAGCTCAATAAAGGCTAAATTATTGTCATATTCACCAATACCCGCATCAAAAATACCGCTAACTGTAAAACGCTTAAATCTCGGTTGCACTCCCATAATATTAGCGGATAGTTGTGGTGTTAATAAAGTAACTTTACTGCCAACCATTACACTTAATTTTGTTGCCAAACCTGAGCCAATTAAGATGCTAGACTTGTTTAATTCTGCATTGCCAGATTTTATTTTATCCAGTAAAACAGAGGTCTTTTTCTCTAACTTAGGTTGAATGCCTCTAATGCTGATGCCTTGTGAGCCAAACGAGGTATTGATAAGTGCGTATTTTTGTATATAAGGTGAGGTACTAACGACATTTGGGTGTTTGTTAATTTTTGCTTGTAATGCTTGCCAATCCTCAATTGTATCGCCGTATCCTGTAATGTAAGCGTGTGAAATAGCACCTAGTACTCTATCGCGCAGTTCTTTATGAAAGCCATTCATGACGGATAGCACGGTAATTAATGTTATAACGCTAAGCACCAATCCAACGATAGAGACGCCAGAAATGAAAGAAACAAAGCCTTTCTTTCGATTGGAGCGTAAATATTGGTTAGAAATTTTAAATTCGATACTCATAAGGCTAATATTTTGTCATAATTAGCACCTTAAAAGTAAAAGAAAGAAGGGGTGTATGTCAAATATAACGATTAAAGATAAAATTGACCAATTGGGCAACCTAATGATTGAAATTTTTCATATTGTTGGTTTGTTTGTGGTCGGTGTAACCATTGCATGGTCAGCAGTTAGTGAGTATTTGCTGATTATGGCTCAAGAATCTAACTTTGCCTCGCTTAAGGATATTTTGCTTTTATTTATCTATTTAGAGTTAGGGGCAATGACCGGTATTTATTTTAAAACCCATAAAATGCCAGTTATTTTTTTGATATTTATTGCCATTACAGCCATTACGCGTTTTTTAGTGATTGATATGAAATCTTTGGTGGAGCATGATAAGTTTAACTTGCTTATTATGGTAGTTTCTATTTTGGTGTTATCAATTGCAGCAGGGGTGTTGAAATTTACCGAGAAGAAATATCAATCTAATGGTAATTATTAAGCATACAAAGGTGCTTTAGTAATGATGGATTTAAATATTCGCAGTACGGTTAATTATTTGTTATTGCCAGTCTCAGTGGTTTTTTATCTATTATCGTTTGTGAGAAAAATCTTGTATCGTATCGGTCTGCTATCCACATATCATTTTGATGCGCCTGTGGTGGTGGTAGGTAATATTACCGTTGGTGGTAGTGGCAAGACCCCCATTGTTATGGCCTTAGTTAAGCATTTTAAGCAGCAAGGTAAAAAGGTCGGGGTGGTTTCACGCGGTTATGGCGGTACACATACTAAAGGCAGTTTATTGGTTGATAAAAACACCTTAGCCAGTTTATCTGGTGATGAGCCTTTACTGATTGCCACTCAATCTGATGTATGGGTAATGGTGAATAAAAATCGTGCACAAGCAGTGAGAGATTTAATCACTCAATATAAGCTAGATATTGTTATTAGTGATGATGGTTTGCAACATTACGCCATGGGGCGCAGAGTTGAGGTTGCAGTTGTAGATGGTGAGCGTCGTTTTGGCAATGGTTTCTTTCTGCCTGCTGGGCCGCTTAGAGAGTCAGTCGCAAGATTAAAAAGCGTCGATTTTGTCATTAACAATGGTGCACAGCATACAGGCGAATACACCTCAAAACTAACGCCAAAATCATTTATTAATTTATCTACAGGTGTGGCTCAATCACTTGATTTTTTTGAAAAGATAGCCTGTTACGCCGTGGCGGGTATTGCTCATCCGCAGCGCTTTTTTGATACACTATCTGAGCTTGGTATCTTGGTTGAACCTCACGCATTTTCTGACCATTATGCCTTTACTGAAAAAGATTTGAGTTTCACCAAGGATTATCCAATTATTATGAGTGCTAAGGATTGTGTAAAATGTAGGCAATTCGCAACGAAGCAGATGTGGTATTTGCATTCTGAGGTTGATTTGAGCGATGATTTTTTGACAAAACTAGATGCTAAATTATGATGGATGAATCCCTATTAAAATTATTAGTTTGCCCACAAAGCAAAGCACCACTCAAGCAAGTGGGCGATGAGTTGATTTGTGAAGAGAGTGGACTGGCTTACCCAATTATTGACGATATCCCAGTGTTATTGGTCGAAGAAGCAAGAAAAATAAATTAATGGATTTTTCTGTTATTATTCCTGCACGCTATGCATCAACTCGTTTGAGTGCTAAATTACTAAGAGATATTCACGGCAAGCCACTCATTCAATACACCTATGAAAATGCCCAAAAAAGCGGTGCATCTAATGTGATTATTGCCACAGATGATAAACGCATTGAGAAAGTTGCCAACGGTTTTGGCGCAACAACCTGTATGACCAGTGAGGCTCACACATCAGGCACTGCTCGTATTGCAGAAGTATTGGAAACACTGAGTATTGATGATGAACAAATCATTGTTAATGTGCAGGGTGATGAGCCAATGTTAGACGAGCAAGCGATCAAACAAGTGGCAAACAATTTGGCCAATTCTAAGATGCAAATGGCAACATTATGTGAAAATGTGACAGACAAGGCACAATATTTAGACCCAAATTGTGTGAAAGTGGTGTTTGATAAATTTGGCAAGGCGCTGTATTTTTCACGCTCACCTATTCCTGCTTTTCGAGATGAGGCAGATTTTAATACAGCGCTGTGCTTTAAGCATATTGGCATTTATGCTTATCGCTCAGGTTTTATCAAGCAGTATTTGACCATGAGTAACTCAGACTATGAACAAGTCGAGAAATTAGAACAACTTACTGTGCTTAATGAAGGGTTTGATATACATGTTGCACTTGCTTGTGCCCCAACAGGTTTTGGTGTGGATACTGCTCAGGATTTAGAAAAAGTAAGGAAGGTGTTACAGTGATCATTGATGGCAGGAAAATCGCACAAGATTTAAGAGCAGATATTGCGACTCAGGTAGCGTTACTTGGTCGTAAGCCAGGCTTGGCAGTGATTTTGGTGGGCGATGACCCAGCATCTAGCGTGTATGTGCGCAACAAGGGCGATGCTTGTAAGGAAGCGGGTTTTTATGCTGAAAAAATTAACAAATCTAGCGATATTACTCAGGCTGAATTGTTAGCAGAAGTTGAGCGTTTAAATAATGATGATAGAGTTGATGGTATTTTGGTGCAATTACCATTGCCAAAACATTTGGATGCTAACCAAGTGATTGAGTCCATTGATCCTACAAAAGATGTGGATGGTTTTCATAGCGAGAACATCGGAAAACTAATGCAAAATAAACCCTTTTTACGCCCTTGCACACCCAAAGGGGTGATGACCCTATTGGCAACAATAGGTGTTGATTTAGTAGGTAAAAATTGTGTAGTGGTGGGTAGCTCAAACATTGTTGGACGACCTATGGCAATGGAGTTTTTAAACGCGCGTGCTACAGTCACGATTTGTAATAGTAAAACTCAAGATTTACCCAGAAAATTAAAACAAGCTGATATTATTGTGGTAGCTGTTGGCATTCCGAAAATGATTCAAGGTGAATGGATTAAGCAAGGTGCTGTTGTGATTGATGTTGGTATTAATAGATTAGACGGCGGCTCTTTGATTGGTGATGTGGATTTTGAGTCTGCCAAGGAAGTTGCTAGCTGTATTACACCAGTGCCTGGCGGTGTTGGACCGATGACCATTGCCACATTATTAGAAAATACATTAATCGCCTATAGGGCAAGGGAGGAAAAATGAAATTATTATTAAAAGGCTTTCGAAATGGACTGGGCGCAATTATCGCCTTTATTAGTTGGCTAATTCCAGTGAGCAAAGTTAAGCGCGGTGAATCCGAACAGCAAGAAGTGGACGAACAAACAGCCAATATCGAACTGTATCAATTTTTTGGTTGTCCATTTTGCATCAAGAGCAGAAGGGTGATTAGACGCTTAAATCTTAACATTGTTACCAGAGATGCACAAAATAGACAGGGTGTTTACAGGGCAGAATTACTCAAAGAAACGGGAAAGACCCAAGTGCCTTGTTTAAAAATTACTAAGGGTGATAAAGTTGAGTGGATGCTTGAAACTTCTCAGATTATTGCTTATTTAGAAAAGCGTTTTGGCTAAGATTGTCTAGGTAAGAAACTTTGTAATTGCTTAATAGTTGTGTTAAGTTCAATTTGAGAGTGAGCTGTAATATTGATATGCCCTAATTTTCTATCGGCGCGCTCTTCTTTGTCATATAAATGCAAATGCGTATTTGGCAGCTTAAGCACGGTATCAATCTCACCAATCTCACCAATAATATTAATCATTGCACACAATGGATGGGTTGGCGTGGTATCACCTAATGGCATACCAGTAATAGCACGCACATGGTTTTCAAATTGTGAAGTGTTGGCACCGTCAATGCTCCAATGTCCAGAATTATGCACGCGAGGCGCCATTTCATTTGCCACTAGTCCAGTTTCTGTTTCAAAGAGTTCAATGGTTAAAACACCGACATGGTTCATTTCATCAAGCAAAGTTTGCATATAGTGTTGCGCCGTTTTCTGCACTTCAGGGTCAATAGATTGAGCAGGTGCAATGGTTAATCGTAGGATGCCATCATGATGTGTATTTTCAACCAAGGGATAATATTTGTGATTGTTATCAGTATCACGCACTGCAATTAATGAAAGCTCTCGTTTGAAATTAACAAAGCCCTCAAGAATAGATTCTTTCGCCTTCATACTATTCCAAGCTTGGGTAATTTGAGCAGTATCGCGTATCAAAAATTGACCTTTGCCATCATAGCCCTCAGTGGCAGTTTTTAAGATGGCGGGTAGCCCAATTATTTCAACTGCTTGTTTTAAATCTTCTTCAGAATTCACCATTTTGTAAGGCGCACAAGGGATATTGAGTTGATTAAATAAGGCTTTTTCACGACCACGATGTTGCGTGGTGAATAGAGATTTTGTGCTAGGATGAACTGCAACTGTTTTGGCTATTTTTTTGACAGATTCTACATCCGTATTTTCACTTTCAAAGGTAATGACATCAGCAAAATCAACCAAAGATGCATTATCATTAATAAATAGTTGGCCTAATAGCGATGAAGGCTCATGATGAGAATTTCCCGAAAAACCAAATTGATGACCAAGCGAATAACCAGCAATAGCAAGCATTCTACCTAATTGACCCGCGCCTAAAACACCGACTTTCATTTAGAGGGTAGGGTTGGGATTGTTGAGAACATCCTGTGTTTGTTTGACTCTGAAAGCAACAACTTTTTCTCTGAGGGTATTGTCTTCATTAGCAATAATTTGCGCTGCTAAGATACCAGCATTTTTTGCACCTGCCTCGCCAATTGCCAATGTACCAACTGGAATACCACCTGGCATTTGTGCGATAGATAATAGTGAATCTTGTCCGCTAAGTGCGCGTGATTGAATAGGAACACCTAAGACGGGTACGATGGTTTTACTTGCTACCATACCAGGTAAGTGCGCTGCACCCCCTGCACCTGCAATGATAACCTTTAGTCCGCGTTGACTGGCAGTGTTGGCGTATTCAAACATTAAATCAGGTGTGCGATGTGCTGATACCACTTGTACTTCATGTGGGATGCCAAATTCCTCCAACATTTCTACTGCATTTTTCATGGTTGGCCAATCAGATTTTGACCCCATAATAACACCAACAAGAGCATCCATTGATTTCTCCAAAATTTTTGTATGTTTAAATTATACTTAATTCAAAGTCTGGGTGTAAAAAAGGCAAATGCCCAGTATTAAGTAGGGTGAGCGATATATTCTGTGCTTTATACCATTTAACAATATCAACAGGTACTAAGGTATCTCGCTTGCCCAAGATGACTTGCACGGGTATTGTCAATTGTTTTAATGGCTTGCGTAGGTCAGACTTTAATAAAATATCCAAGCCTTGACTCAGTGCATTAGGGCTTGCAGGTAATGCATCAATAGAGCGATTAAGTGATTTGAGTTGTGCCTTATTGTCAGTTTGCAAGCTAATAAAACGCTTTAAACCTTTGGATAAATTGAGTTGTAAAGTGTTCGAGAATTGTTCAAAATTATCCGCATCAATGCCATAATTCCAGTCACTATCCTTGATAAATTTAGGTGTAGAGGCAAGCAAGATAAGTTGAGAGATTTTGATTTTTTTAGCAATATTTATTGCCAACAACCCACCCAATGACCAGCCTAATAATATTGGATTATCAGGCAAGATTTTAATAATTTCATCACACCATTCATTAAGCCCACCATCAACATTGGCACTTCTACCATGCCCGGGCAAATCAATAAGGGTGATGCGGTATTGGTTTTTATAGTCATCAATCAAGCTGTTAAACAATTCGGAATTAAACCCCCAGCCATGAAGCAACACCAAATCAACCCCAATACCTTGCGTGTTACTGTATAGCATATTTAAGTTGGGTGAGTAGTTGTTTAATTTGGTTTTGTGTATGGTTGGCACTTAGTGTTATTCTTAAACGCGCCGTATCTTTCGGCACAGTTGGTGGGCGGATGGCACCAACATAAAAGCCTGCATTTAGTAATTCTTTTGAAAGGTGAATTGCCTTTTCGCTACTGCCCACAATGAATGGCTGAATGGCACTATTAGAATTTTTCATGGGTAAGTTTAAGACTTTAGAAAGTTTTTTAAAATAACGAATATTGGCTAATAATTTAGCGTTTTGCTCACCCTGTTTAATCAGTTCTAAGCTTTTTAGTGTGGCAACACACAAAGCAGGTGCAGTCGCGGTGGTGTAAATATAAGGGCGTGATTTTTGGATTAAAAAATCAATCAAATCTTCATCACCAGCCACAAACGCCCCCATTGTGCCTGCAGCCTTGCCTAGTGTTGCCATGTAAATCGAATTTTTTGGAATGATTGGCGCAAACACACCAAATCCATGTGCATCATCCTGCATTAAAAGCGCACTAGATTTTTTCACAGTTTTTTCAATACCTTTAATATCAGCCCGATCACCATCCATGCTAAATACTGTGTCAGTGGCAATTAATCCTTGCCCTGATTGTTTTGCTATTTTTTTTTCAAGCGCAATAATATCATTGTGTAAATAGCGCTGAAGTGGCAAACCAATCAAATGATTGGCGTCAATCAGCGAGGCGTGGTTAAGCTTGTCCTGTAATACCCAGTCAAGCTCATCTTTAAGTGCAGAAAACACCCCAATATTTGCCGTATAACCGGTTGAAAACAACAGTGCTTTTTCCTGCCCCGTATAATCAGCCAATGCCTCCTCTAACGCCTGATGTGCTGGCGTGTGTCCGCTAATCAAATGCGATGCACCAGCACCAACGCCGAATTTATCCACTCCTTGTTTGAACGCCTCTTTAACTTGTGGATGACTGGCAAGCGATAGATAATCATTTGAGCAAAAATTTATCAATGATTTTCCATTGATAATCATCTGCGTATTTTGTGTATTTTCAGATATTTTTCTTGAGCGATAAAGATGGCTCTGTTTAAGGCTTGATAATTTTTTTGAAAAATCCATGAATCTATTTTATAGCTTGTAAGGCAACTTGATAATACAATATAATTCACCTCTTACATATTATCTAGAGACAGCATGAAAAAAACATTCAGCTTTTCACATCCTAAAAAACAAAGACCCAGAGTGGTTGAAGCCATTAAATACGAACTTAAAAAATACATTAAACGCGAGCGTAATAAAAAATTACCTGACAATGTGGATTTTTGGGATTTTGATTGTCGCTATGGTGCTAACGAGGATTCTTGCAGTGTCATTCATGTTTCTGAAATTAACAAAGTAATTTCAGAGGCTGATGCAGAGGGTTTGGATTCTTTTTTCTTAGAAGTTCTGTCCAAACCTAGTGTACGAATTAAAAAACCTGAAGAAGAAAAAAGGCAGAAAACTTTTTAGATTAAGTTTTCTAAGATAAGGGGGCGCAAACATTAATAGCAAGACTAGCAAGAATTGTTATACCTAACTACTCCATCACATTGCCTAAGAGGTAATAAGCGACAAGGTATATTTTGTGGGTCTTGACTAGTTAAGAAATTTTGAATTATCACAGATTGAAGTTGATGAGTGTTACTTTGGCGCTCGCAGAGTTAGTGGTAAACGCGGTCGTGGCACTAAAGAAAAACTATTGTTTTTGGATTGTTAAAGCGAGGTGACAAGGTTTATATTGAGATTGTAGATAACTGCTCTGTAGCAACTCTACAAAGCGTTATAAAGGGAAAACAAGCATCAATAGTGCTATTCATTCTGATGGATGGCGAGGGTATAATGGTTTAGTAGATTTTGGTTATATAAAAACATTTTAGGGTGTATCATGGTAAGAGTGAGTTTGCTAGCAGGCAATTCTCATATTAACGGGATAGAATCTTTTGGGGTTATACTAAAACAAGGCTGGTGAAATTTACAGGAATGAATAGAAATATATTTAGTCAACCCTTAAAAACCACACAACAAATTGATTTATAACAATAAAACCAACAATAACCCTAGACAAATCAACCAACTTTTGTTAAAATACCTCTTATTTCTTGGTCGTTTTGCTTAAAAAAATGTTAACTAAATCCAGCCCAATATCCACCCAATCAAATCTTTTTCATTCAGAGCTCTTTTCTCAATTAGATGTCAAAGACCCTTTAATACAACTAGCCAACACTATTAATTGGACAGTCTTTGATGATGCCTTTGAGCAACATTACTCTCAAAACAATGGCAGACCCTCAAAACCCATCAGGCTGATGGTAGGTTTGCTTTTGCTTAAACAACTAGAAAACCTCTCTGATGAGCGTGTTGTTTT
>NZ_UEXF01000052.1:26741-27240 GCF_900127505.1 thiotrophic endosymbiont of Bathymodiolus puteoserpentis (Logatchev)
CATGGCAAACAAGCCCAAGAAGCAACAGTATTAATTGACACCACCGTACAAGAAAAAAACATCACTTACCCCACCGATGCCAAACTTGCCATTAAAATCATCAATCGCCTTAACAAGCTAGCAAAGCGTCATGGCATTCAACAACGCAGAACCTATGTTAAAGAAGTTAAAAACTGCCGCTTAGCCATTCGTCACTTCCGCCATGTTAAAAAGCGTGCCAAAGCTAAAAAAGCCTTAACCCGCCTAAGAACTATTGCCAACAAACTCATCAGAGAATTGCAACGCAAACTTCACACACATAGCCTGTTTAAAACTATCCAAAAGATTTTTTGTTTTACCAAAAAGTATTAGCACAACAACCCAAAGATAAGAACAAGATCTATTCATTGCACGAGCCTGATGTATATGTCATTGCCAAAGGCAAAGACCACAAACAATACGAGTATGGCAATAAAGTCTCAATCGTCTCAACCAAAGACACAAACATCATTGTTGGCGT
>NZ_UEXF01000053.1:0-5234 GCF_900127505.1 thiotrophic endosymbiont of Bathymodiolus puteoserpentis (Logatchev)
GTCATTAGCAGATAAGGTGAAGATACTCCAGCAAACCTATGGCAACGACAGCACGAATATCAAGCGTATTGCCTTAGTCGGCTGTGGCACTGATGGTGTTAATCAAAGCCTCACCCAAGATTTTGCCAAAGCCATTTATAATGACACGCCTGAGCTAAAAACTGCCGAAATAACCGGCAGAAAAGGCGATATGCAAATCAATGCTGATGGCACTAAAACCATGGAAATGGGCAGTGAAAAAATGATTTATCAGTGGAACGATGACTTAAATATCGTTACCCAGCAGACTGAAGAATCCAAGCGTGCGGGGGAGATATTAGAAAACTTGAAACTAGGTTGTGTGAGCTCTAAAGGTTCATCTGATACCGGAACTGGCACTGATATTATTGATATAGATAACATTCCAGATACCTTAACCAATGCACATGTAGACTTCAATGACGCTGTTGGATCGGGCGCATTTAAAACTGCTTACAATTTAAACGGTCAACCTGATTTATTGATGGTGTTATTAAAACCAGGCTATCAAGCCACCGAAATTAAAAAAGAAATAGGGTACTTAAAGCAACTAGAAGCGCTTGGCATAAAAACACCTAGGCGTTATAAAAAAATCACATTTATAGATGTATCTATGCCCGAGTCTAATACTAAGCGACACGGTCTAATTGTGCAAAAGATTAAAGGTGCGTGGGATATAAAATTAAGACAGAAAGGTATTGTTCCTCTAGTAGGAGTACTTGATAATAGCAACAATCAAACCTTAGAAGATCTCAAACATTTACAAAAAATATTTTCAAAAAATCCCAATCTTTGTGTATGGGATCTCCAAGGGCTTGTGGCTGAAGATGGTCAACTGTATATTATAGATCCACAGAATGTTGAGATGGATGCAGACAGTAAGCATAATTCGATTCAATTAGATGCTTTACAGGAATTTGAGCAAACTATTTTAAAACGCCACAAGCGTTTTACTGACAAAGCGCTCAATCATATTACCTATATTGACAGCAGAATCTGGGAATCTTACAGCGATATACGAAAACAACAAATGTTGAGCGATCTACAAAAAGAAGACAATAAAGCCCTTGTTGCTTATAATTNATAATTCGATTCAATTAGATGCTTTACAGGAATTTGAGCAAACTATTTTAAAACGCCACAAGCGTTTTACTGACAAAGCGCTCAATCATATTACCTATATTGACAGCAGAATCTGGGAATCTTACAGCGATATACGAAAACAACAAATGTTGAGCGATCTACAAAAAGAAGACAATAAAGCCCTTGTTGCTTATAATTTTGCAACAAATGAAAAAGAAGTCATTCATGAACCAAGTGACAGTCAAAATCTAGACTTTGACACCATTGAAGTCATTACCCAAGATAACCAAAACCAAAATGTTGATTTAAGAAAAGAGAGTATTGATTTTATGAATCAACAAGGTTGGGTGAAAAGCAGAGATTTTGTTTTTCGTGCAAACACCTCTGAGGGCCACGAAGCCTTAAACCTGAAAAGCAATGGCAAGAACAAATACAACATTATTCTGTCCATTGGCGAAGACAAGGTCACCAAAGACGCTGCCGCCGCATTGCTTGGTAAACACCCCGATACCAGTATTATTGCGACACTTGATGAGCAAGGAAAATTGGTTTTTCCAAAGGACAAAGCATTTACGCCTGATTCCAGTGTACGGATCAATATTGTTGGGCATTCAGAAGCATTGGAAAAAGTGGGGGCGACAAAGTTAGCGAATTACACCGATCAATTAGTGCGACATTACAATATAAATTCAGTGGATAGTTCCGCCTACTTAAATCGTGCTGCTTTGGTGGGTTGTAACAACGAAAAACTCAGTCAAGATTATGCCAATCAACTCTATACCCGAAAATATTTAAGAGACGCTAGCGTTACCGGTAGATTAGGCGATATGCATATAAATAAAGATGGCTCTAAAACGATGGGCGGTCGTGATCAAAAAATCGTTTATCGTTGGAATTATGAATACAAAAAATCTATCTGGGCTACAGAAAGTTCTGCCAATATTGCTGATGTTTTAGATCATCTAAAATTGGGACTGGATGATGGAACAACGCCAGATTCATTGACGCATAAAGATATAGGTAAATCTATTGGACATGGTTCCATGAAAACCGCTTACACCTTAAAAGACCACCCCGATTTGTTGTTTTTACAACTATATGAAGGCCTGGAGAATTCGTATTCAGTTGGACGATTAAAAAACGAAGTTGAGTGGATTAACAAATTTAGAGAATTGGGCGTTAAAACGCCAAAATATTTGAAGGTTATTTCCATGATTGGTGAGGATAATCAAGAGCACCATGGTATTTTAGTTGAACGCATTCATAACTCAATGATGGTAAAACCAGGGTGGTTACCTGTTCCAGAGGAGCGTGTAACACACAAAACGCTAAGCGATATTCAAAATTTATTGCAGAAATTTGATCAACATCCAAATTTAGGCATTGATGATTTACAAATGTTATTAGGCAGAGATGGGCAACTTTATGTTATAGATCCATTAAATAATAGCTCGCCATCATCTGAATCTTTGTCTTATTTTTCACAGGAAGAAAGAGAAGAGAATATAGAAAATTTGCAAGAGTGGAGAGACACATCATTAAGCGTCCTAGAAGAATTCAACCAAAACAAAGGCATGAACGCCATTTTTGTTAGCAAGGAAATGTTAGGGGATGATCCAAAATTTGAACAAAGCCTATTAGAAAAAGCAAGAAAACAGCAAGACCTGATTATTATGAGTTACGACTTAGCAAAAGACACAACTCAAGTACTTTACGAGCCAAATACCTCTTATAAAATTGACAGAATCGAAGTAATGGTTGATGAAAATAATCGCTTTATTGACGAATATCAGATGGATGATTTTGTAAGACAGGATTCAAAAATGTCTAGTGATATGGTTTTTCGTCACGCACTCAAAAAAGACTTCAGCAATTACCGAAGCAACATTATCGTTCAAAATGGCAACAGCGACATTGCAATCAAGGCCGCCCAAGATCTTGCCAGCAAACATCCTAATAGCAGCATTATTGTTCGTTTTGATGCTGATGGCAATTTAATCACGCTAACAGATGGAATTTATACACCTAAAGGCAATGTGCGTCTTAGTTTTGTCGATCATGGCGCTGATCTCAGCAAAGAAGGTGCACAATCGTTAGCAGATAAAGTCAAAATACTGCAACAAACTTACGGCAACGACAGCACCGACATTGGGCGTATCGCCTTGGTTGGTTGTAATACCGATGGCATTGATCAGAACCTNCAAAATGCTAAGGCGCTAGAACCAGGGATTCTGAAGACGAAAATTTTTGAAAAAATGGCTAACGATTTAGACGAGCATTTACAAGGTCGAGAAACGAAGTACCAAAAACAGTTTGATAGATTAAGCGTAATGACACGCAAGTGTGCAAAGAATACTCTTGCCTATCATTTAGAAAATAGATTTAATAAGGGTGAGCTGGATATTGATGTAAGCGTAGATATGTTAAAAGACATTGCTGGCTTGAGTCTTGGAGATCAACTTACACACATTGAAAGTGCTAAAAGTGAATTTGAAAGGTTGCTAAGTCAAGATGAGATTAACCTTGCTAAAAATGCAGCTCGCAAAGCTTGGGCTAAGGTATGTGTGAGAAAGGCATCAGAGATTGTTAGTGATATTGCAGAATCTCAACGAGCGTTAAGTGCATGGAGGCAGGCAACAGTAATAAACCGGTTCGAGGTTTCTCCTGGCCCTAGGGACACACATTATGTTGTTGTTCAGTTAGAAAATGATCCAGCCATAGTAAAAAGTTCGGCAGACATAACAGGCAAACATTCTAAAAACTCCACACTTATACAAATGGATAAAAAGGGTGGTTACCAGATTGTGCATGGACCTAAATTATACGAAATAAAAGCAGATAATATCAAAATACTATTTGATGGACATGGTAGCAACAGCTTAAAAACTATAGGACGCAGAACAGCCAATGACATTGTTGATCATGTTGTTGCATTAAGAGGCGTTTTACCCGCTCAATCAAGTATTGACACAGTCTCTATAAAAGGATGTAATCCAGGCGTTGATTTTAGTAAAGATGTCGCAATGGAACTGAAAGCAAGGAATATTGAAACCAAGGTCAGCTCTAAATTAGGTTTGTCAAAAACAGAATCAGACGGTAGAAACACAGTTAACGATCGTTATCATCTTGACGAAGGAAAAGTTGTCTGGGGCTACAAAGATGGCGAATTAACCCAGTTTGACCCTTACACAGACGACAATTATCATCTTGTTGTTTCTGTGGGTGAAGATGGTTCGCTACAACTAAATAGATCAATAGAAGGCTTGGAAGGTGAGTTAAAAATTCGTGTTATGGCAAGTGATTTTGATACTACTGTGGCAGCACTGAAAGAACTAGAAAATCAACTGCCTGACGACACTTCAATGGCAGAAATAAACATAAAAATGGGTGATGGCAGTGCAGACTGGTCTACCACACATGGCGCATTTGGTTACTTGGGTCTTGTGAGTGATTTAAGTGCTAGCTTCAATGCAAATGTGTTGGCATACAGTCCTTCAGGTCTGAATAGAGGCTCATATGCTTATCATTATGTAGATGGTACAGCAAAAGTAGATGGACTAGTAGGAGCGAATGGGATGAGCTATAGTTTTGTATTTAACGGTACGCCCCCCTCGGACTATGTTCGTTTTGTCTACAATAAAGACAGAAGATCTACTGTTTTATACAATTTCGTAAAAAGACCCAATATTGACAAGATAATTCTAGCCAGAATAGACTCAGATAGTTACTCTAAGCGAGAATTGTTGGGGCAATTTAAATGTGCAATAAATCTGATGGATGGAGCTGCCTTTGAAATAGAAATCGTAACAAAAAACGATAAAATAAGTGTCGATGATTACAAGGCTATGGTGAGTTTTTTATCTAGAGAACTGCATGTTAGAGTTGAGGCGTATAACACCTACACTCAAACCAAACCATGGCTATCCATAAACCCTGGCGACTCTCAAGTAACAGAAGACCTTGGCGCAAGACACCTAGGCGAAACCCAACCCTACAACGACAAAAAACTCCAATCCTGGGACACCTTAACCCAAGAACAAACCAACAAACTAACCACAGAACCCCAAAAAACCAAACCTGATCTAGCCAACCACGACCATCAAATCCTATTCCAAACCGAATCCGATGACAAT
>NZ_UEXF01000054.1:0-1569 GCF_900127505.1 thiotrophic endosymbiont of Bathymodiolus puteoserpentis (Logatchev)
TTGCAAAGGCTGATTATTATGCCGAAATCGCTGAAACCGCTATTGAAAATGCCGATAAAGACGCTCGAGCTGCCGAAGTCGCTGTTGCAAATGCCAATGAAACTGCTCAAGTTGCTAAACGCGACGGAGATGCTGACGCTATTGCAAAGGCTGATTATTATGCCAAAATTGCCAAAGACGCTATTGTAAAAGCTGATGCTTCTGCTGAAATTGCCGAAAGTGCTATTGAAAATGCCAATGAAACTGCTCAAGTTGCTAAAAGTGCTATTGTAAAAGCTGATGCTTCTGCTGAAATTGCCGAAAGTGCTATTGAAGATGCTAATGAAGCTGCTCAAATTGCTAAAAGTATCATTGAAAATGCCAATAAAACTGCTCAAATCGCTGACGATGCTGATGCTACTGACACTGCTCAAATCACTGACGATATTGTTGATGTTGTCGATGCTATTGACGATGCTATTGACACTCAAGAAGATTCAGGTACTATACATAAACTAGATGAAGTTACCGGCACAAGTGATAAAGGCAATGGTAGTAATTACTTTTACTTTGGCAAAGACACTGGAAAAGGAATCAACTTTACTGATGTTTTTATCAGCAATGATATTGATGATATCTTGATTGTTCAATATACAGAAGGAACTCAGTATATTGACGAACCACATGCTAATGGATTTTTAGGGAATGCTACTTTGGAAAAAGTCCCAACAACTTTAACAACTGATCTCGAGCTAGCACCTGTTGAATTTTTCGAGCCAGCACCTGTTAAATTTTGTGGAAATTCTTATGTACATATGGATGTTTATGTGGATATGGATGTGCAAGACTTAACTATTCTATAGTAATTGACTAGCTTTAGAGCTCCTAAAAACCCCGGTACAATTTATGAAGCGCATAAATTGTACCGGGGTTTTTTGGTATCTGTAGATGTCATATTTCACCATGCAAAACTACCCACTAAAAATTAAAACGAGACCCCTGCATTAGCCCCAGTATGATTTAGGAAATACAATTAAGCAAATTTTCGTCAATGCCGTCAATGATAAGTTTTTGTTTTTTTTCAACCAGCGTTATGCGATTTTTTTGTCTCAAATCACAAGCATTTAAAGTGAGCTGTGAATTATGATCTAACGCTTGATTTAAAATGTTTTTCACTTTTTGATCTACTTCTAATGCCTCGTAAAGGCAATATTTTTTTTTATTAGTAATATGTATTAAGTGCTGTGCAACAATACCTTGTAGTGATTGAACTAACAACTCATCACCTTGGTCGTTTAAAAAACCCCATAGTCTTGATATTGCTTCTTTAATGCTAGATGCGTGTAGCGTAGCTAGTACTCTATGACCATTGAGACCCGCTCTGACTGCCTCCAATGGTACTGTAATTTCTTTTCTGTAAATTCAACGTGAACACTTTTTAAATATTTGTTATTTTTTGCTTGCAAAAAAATCAAACAATAAAAAGAGACTTTTGCATAACTCATAATTCTCCACCCTAATTTCAATTTTTAGATTTTTTCAAAAATATTTTCAAAACTACCTGTATTTTTTTCATAAAGTCCAAAAAAA
>NZ_UEXF01000055.1:0-50491 GCF_900127505.1 thiotrophic endosymbiont of Bathymodiolus puteoserpentis (Logatchev)
ACTAAAAGCTTGATAAGGGAATAGACTTGATAAGCCCAAGAACAGCGTTGTAAGGCTGGTGGCAAGTAGTGTTTTGATGCGTTTCAACAATGCTAGTGTGTTTATTGTAAATAGTTTGTTCAGCGTTTTAAGTCTTATCATTCTTTATCCTTTGTCATGTGTATTGTTATTACGGGTTTTGTTTTAAAGCTTCTAGTTGCGCTTTAATGTCTTTAATCTTTTGTTGCTGGGTAGCTCGTCGTTTGTCTAGTTCTTTTTGCTGTTGTTCGCTCAATGGCACCACTGGCAGATTTAGCCCAGCAATAAGACTGTCCATCTTAGCAATAATGCCGTCTGCCTCAGTAATGAGTGCATCCGTTTGTTTGATTTCCTCTTTATCTAAGGGTGGCAGTGGCTTAGGGAAGCCTGGTGGTAGGCGCGGGTCATTATTAGTAGCCTCGTTACTTACTTGGTTTGAATTGTTATTTGAATTGTTGCTTGGGTTAAATGGGTCTTGGGTTTGGTTGGTATTGGCTTGTGTATTGGTGTTAGTGTTGTTAGTGTTGTTACTGGGTGTTACTTGTGCGTGGTTATCAACTGAGGTATTTGTATTAGATGGGGTGATAACTGAAACACTAGATTGGGTATCTTGATTGTCTACATTTAAAGAAACAATAAGACCTGCTATTAACAAAATAAAAACAATGGAAATTAAAGATTTTTGTTGTGTTTGGGTCATTTATTAATGTTGTGTGTGAAACATAAGATTTGTGATTTGTGTAGTATAACTTATAATTATTTGATTTGCAACAAATGACGAAGGCGAATTCAACCCATAAGTGCAACACTCAATTAGTCGGCCAAAGGGTATATTAACCACTCTTTAATCCGACAAGAAAAAGGAGTGAAACATGCAAAAATATGGTTCTTTTGAAAACTGAGTGGGTAACCCTATTAAAATATACCCATAATTTCATACTCAAAAAGACATCTAAAATGCAAAATATATTCACCCAAGCGCTCGGAATCAACTCCCCATGGTTTATCAAAAATGTTGAATTTAACAACAAACAACTTAACATTCACATTGACTTCAAAAAAGGTAGTAAATGGATCAATAGTGACAAACATACAAAGGCTTATAGTGCCTACGACACTAAGATGAAGACATACCGCCATATGAACTTCTTTGAGCATGAATGCTACTTACATGTGAGAGTGCCACGCATTAAAAATGATGATGGCAAGGTCCGTATAATGCTGCCGCCCTTTGCAGGTGAGTTAAATGGCTTTACTTTATTGTTTGAAGCCTTTGTTATCAAATTTTGCAAATATATGCCAGTGCATAATGTTTGCCAACTGATGAACTTATCAGATTACAAAGTCTGGAAACTTTTAGACATCTATGTCGATGAGGCAAGACTCAACCAAGATTTAAGCGGTATTGATACCTTTGGCTTGGATGAAACCAGTGTTGCCAAAGGGCACGACTATATCACCCTATTTGTTGATTTATACAAAAAGGCCGTGGTGCATATTAGTGATGGTAAGAGCGCCAAAACTGTGCATGATTTTGTGGCAACATTAGAACAACAAAATGGCAACAAAGAGCAAGTTAAAGCTATTAGTTGCGATATGTCCCCTGCTTTTATTAAGGGCGTATGTAAGGCGCTGCCTAATGCCAGAATTACCTTTGACAAATTCCATATTTTAAAGATTATCAACGCTGGAGTGGACAAAGTCAGAAAGGCTGAAGTAAAAGACAATCCAATCCTTAAGGGCACGCGGTATTTGTTTTTAAAAAACGCACAAAACCTCACTAAAAAACAACAAGATAAAAAAGCTGAATTGGTGTTAGAAAACTACAACCTTAAATCGTTTGAGGCGATGCGTATGCGTGAGACCTTCCAGCAAATTTATCAAGCCCCTGATATGCAAACCTTTAGGCACCTGCTACAAAAATGGTATCACTGGGTTAGTCAGTGTAGTTTGTTGCCAATGGTTAAAACAGCAAACATGGTTAAACGCCATTGGCAAGGTATTTTAGAGTGGAAATTAAGCAGTATTAATAACGGTATTTTAGAAGGTTTAAATTCAGTGATTCAAGCGGCAAAGAGAAAGGCAAGAGGGTATGGAAAGAAGCATTTTAAAACAATGGCTTATTTGCTTAGTGGGAAGTTGGATTTACATCGAATTAATGGGTTTTTACCCACTTGTTTTTAACAAGAGCCTCTATTTATTGTTTTTAAACAATATGATTGCTTGAGGATTTATTCTTGTATTGCAAATCTTTGCGTGTTGATTCGCGTTTAGAGCGAGGGATTTTTTCTTTTTTTTGCTTGGTTTTTTCTTCTTTAGAGATGATTTTATCAACTGACACTAAGTCATCAACACTTTGAGCAATTTTTTTAAAGGCTTTTGGTGCTTGGATTTCAACCATTTGTTGCACAATCCATTTTTCATCAACATCGGTCATGGCTAGTTTGATTTTTTCACCGAAGTATCTTAAAAAGCGGTAATCGGGTTCATTGCCGATAAAGTCGTAGTTTGAATAATCTTGCGAGCGCTGATTGTAAGTATTGATAAATATTTTCCAATGGTTACCTTCACCGATGCGCTCGGTTTTGTTTTCTTGATAATAAAAGGCGGATTGCTTAGCCAATTTGTGGATGAGTTCTTGTCGTTGCTCGTTGCTGAGTGTATTAAATACAAGGCGGTCAATGGATTGAATAAGAAAGCATAAATATTCAGCAATAACATCAAAGACTTGTTCTTTTTCAATGACAAAACCTTCGTTGATTAAATCCTCAAGATGGTTTTTGGTAATACGCCAACAAATAAATGCCATTGCGCCACCGATATCTTCAATGGTTTTGACTTGGGTTTTGTGCCATTTACTTTTTACACGCATATAAATAGTTTACAGTATAAGGTTTATGGCTTTAGATGAACAATAGAGTTTAGTGATTTATTCGCAGTTGTAATTGCGGAAAGAGCCTAGGTCGTTGACATTGTCAAAGCCCATTTGCACTAGATAATTTTTAGCAGTTGATGAGCGAGCGCCTGACACACAATACAAAACAATAGCCTTGTCTTGATTAAGAATGTTCTTTGCATTCATGATAGATTGTAAAGGCAAATTGATTGCGTTTGGTAGCGCGCCTTGAGAAAATTCAGTGCTTGAACGCACATCAACTAATTGAGCGCCATCAGCCAAGAGTTTACAAGCATCTTTGCCTGAAAATGAGTTGAACATAGTATAATTCCTTAAATGTTTGTAAGTGAACACGCCTTACGCAGAGTATTCAATCTATATAAGATAACCATTATATACTAATGTTAAGTAAAAAGCAATTAAGAAACGATATTAAAGCAATTGAAGTAGCGCTGAAGAAGCGCAATTTCTCTTTTGATGCTAGCGCATTGTCTGATTTAGAAGATAGGCGTAAAAAGAATCAGATTGAGACACAAGAAATACAAAATTGTCGCAACACACAATCAAAATCGATTGGTAAAGCGAAAGCAGCGGGTGAAGATATCAATCCATTATTAAAGGCAGTTGCTGGCTTGGGTGATAAGCTTGATGCAGCAAAAACCGAATTACAAAGCATTCAAGCAGAGATTGACACGATTGTTATGGGGTTGCCGAATATTCCACATGAATCAGTGCCAGAAGGCAACTCTGAAGATGATAATATTGAAGTGTCAAAATGGGGTGATCCAGGTCAGTATAATTTCGAAGTAAAAGACCATGTTGATTTGGGTGGATTGTACGGCTTAGATTTTGAAACGGCTGCTAAGATTGCTGGCAGTAGATTTTGCGTAATGACGGGAAAAATTGCAAAATTGCACAGGGCTTTAACCCAGTTTATGTTGGACCACCACACTGAGAACAATGGCTATACTGAGGCTTATGTGCCTTATTTAGTTAATGCGCAGTCATTAACTGGCACAGGGCAGTTGCCTAAGTTTGAAGCAGATTTGTTTAAAACCAGTTTGCATGGCGAAGAAGGAGAGGCAAAATCTTTGTATTTGATACCAACAGGTGAGGTGCCAATCACCAACATAATGCGTGGCAAAATAGTGAAAGAGAGTGATTTGCCGATTAAATTTGTCGGTCACACACCAAGTTTCCGCTCTGAAGCAGGCGCCTATGGTCGTGATACGCGTGGTTTGATTCGTCAGCATCAGTTTGAAAAAGTAGAAATGGTGCAAGTTGTTAAAGCACAGGATTCTTATCAGGTATTAGAAGAGCTTACCGGTCATGCTGAAGGTATTTTACAGGCATTAGAACTACCCTATCGTAAGGTTAATTTGTGTGCAGGTGACTTAGGTTTTTCAGCTGCTAAAACTTATGATTTAGAAGTATGGTTGCCGGGGCAAAACGCTTATAGAGAGATTTCTTCATGTTCTTGTTTTGAAGCTTTTCAGGCGCGTCGTTTACAGCTAAGATGGAAAAATCCAGAAACTAATAAGCCGGAACTACTACATACTTTGAATGGTTCAGGTTTGGCAGTAGGTAGAACTTTGGTTGCAGTGTTAGAAAATCACCAACAGGCTGATAAAAGTATTAAAATACCCGGTGTGCTGCACAAATATATGGGTGGCATCACCATTATTAAATAACTTACTTTAGGAGAAAAATGAACTTATTAGATTTAATCATATCACCCGCACATGCTGCCGAAGGTATTAATTCAGACCCATCTGCTTTGAACCAATTAATACCACTAGTGCTTTTGTTTGTAGTTATGTATTTTTTACTTATTAGACCACAACAAAAACGCGCAAAAGCCCATAAGGCATTATTAGGTGCATTAAAGGCTGGTGACGAAATTGTAACTAATGGCGGTATAGTTGGCACAGTGAAGTCGGTTGATGAATCTTTTGCTACGGTTGAAATTGCTAGTGGTGTGGTGGTTAAGGTGCAAAAACAAGGCATTAATCAAAAAATGCCTAAAGGCAGCACTAAAGCTTAAAGGTACTTTCTAACATGAATCAATACTCTGGCTTGAAGAATGCATTAATTGCCTTTTGCTTACTACTTTCTATTTTATACGCCTTGCCAAATATTTTTGGCTCAGATTTGGCAGTGCAAGTGTCAAGTGCTGGCGGTAAGCTTGTTACTGAATCTGATTTAGATAAAATCACCGACACGCTAAAAAGTAAAGATGTTAATTATAAATCAGTCGCTTTATCAAACCGTCATATCTTGGTGCGTTTTGACAACAATGCCAGTCAGTTGTCTGCCAAAGACATTTTAAAAACATCGTTAGGCCGTAACTATGTAGTGGCACTTAATCTTGCGCCTTCAGTACCATTATGGCTGTCTAATTTAGGCGGTAAGGCCATGTCGCTTGGTTTGGATTTACGCGGTGGTGTGCATTTTCTATTGGAAGTCGATATGTATGCGGTAATGGCGGTGTCGATTGATAAGCACTATAACGAGTTGCGTACACTCTTGCGTGCTGAGCGTCTATATAAGAGTATTAAAAAAGAAGGCGAGCGTATCGTTATTCGCCTTAAAACTGTTGATGCAAGAGCGAAGGCATTAAAGATTATTAAGTCAGAATTGAGCGATTTAGTTGTTTTAGAAACCAACAATCAAGATAAGTTGATGATTCATCTTGCTATTAGCAATAATGCACAAAAAAACGCCAAAAAAAATGCGCTAAAGCAAAATATTACGACGCTGAGAAATCGTGTTGATGAGTTAGGTGTGGCAGAGCCTATTATTCAACAACAGGGTTTAGAGCGTATTGTGGTGCAGTTGCCAGGCGTACAAGATACAGCAAGAGCCAAAGAGATTTTGGGCGCAGTGGCAACTTTAGAATTTAGATTAGTGGATGAGAGGAACGACCCACAAACAGCCATTCAATCTGGCAGAATGCCCATTGGTTCAAAACTTTATTATTTTAAAGATGGTAGGCCTTTATTGTTAAAAAACAGAGTGATTGCCACAGGTGAAAATATTACGGGTGCAGCTTCAGGTGTTGACGATCGTAGTGCACCAATGGTGAATATTACTTTGGATAGTATTGGTGGTCGTGCAATGCTAGATACCACTAAAAAATATTTAAAACATCGTATGGCGGTGGTGTTTATTGAGAACAAGGTAGAAACTATCATTAAAAATGGCAAGACCACTAAAAAACGCACGACTACCAAAGATATTATTAACGCTGCCACTATTGAGGGTGTATTCTCATCACGCTTCCAAATTACGGGTATTGACAGCGGTAGAGAGGCGCGTAATTTGGCACTATTGCTCAGAGCAGGTTCGCTTTCAACACCCATTGAGATTATTGAAGAACGCACAATTGGTCCAAGTTTGGGCGCAGACAATATTGAAAAAGGCGTATTGAGTGTTATTATTGGGTTTATGTTGGTGCTAATATTTATGGCTATGCGTTATCGTGTATTTGGATTGGTGGCAAATATTGCCTTGACGCTTAATTTGGCGATGATTGTTGCGGTGCTTTCTTTATTGCAGGCCACATTGACTTTGCCGGGTATTGCGGGCATCGTGCTTACTGTGGGTATGGCAGTGGATGCTAATGTACTCATTTTTGAGCGTATCAAGGAGGAATTAGGCTCAAATAGTGATATTCAAAAAGCCATTTCAAGTGGTTACGATAAAGCTCTCTTAACAATTGCAGATGCAAATATTACCACGCTGATTGCAGCGTTAGTATTGTTCAGTTTCGGCACTGGTCCAATCAAGGGTTTTGCCATTACTTTATCAATTGGCATCATTACTTCTATGTTCACAGCGATTATTGTTTCTAGAGCCATTATTAATAAAATTTACGGTGGTAAAACACACCAGGAGTTGTCAATATGAAAGCCTTAAATATTCCTAAAATAGACTTTATTGGCAAGCAAACTTATGCGATTATTTTTTCGTTATTATTGGTTTTTGTTTCAATATTTTCACTGTCAATCAATGGTTTAAAGCTTGGCATTGATTTTACTGGTGGCACTTTGCTTGAAGTAGGTTACCAGCAAGATATTGATTTGGCTGATGTGAGGACCACACTTAGCGAAGCCAAGTTTAAAGGTGCTAGTGTACAATATTTTGGTTCAACCAAAGAAATTCTAATTCGTCTTGAGCCACAAGCTATTTCCAGTGCAAAGCTAAGCTCTAAGATTATTCATTTGTTAGGCAATGATGTGGATATCCGTCGTGTGGAATTTGTTGGACCTAAAGTTGGTGAAGAGTTAACCAATGATGGAGGTTTGGCAATGTTGTATGCGCTTATCGGTATTCTGATTTATGTTGCGTTTCGTTTTGAATATCGTTTTGCTCTGGGCTCAATTTCAGCGCTTATTCACGATGTCATTATTACCTTGGGTATTTTCTCATTTTTGCAAATAGAATTTAATTTAACAGTGTTGGCTGCGATTTTGGCGGTGATCGGCTATTCGTTGAATGATACCATTGTCGTGTTTGACCGTATTCGTGAGAACTTTTTATCAACTCGACATACAGATCCTATAAAAATTATCAATGCTGCACTTAATCAAACACTTTCTAGAACACTGATGACTTCAGTGACAACGCTATTGGTATTGTTAGCATTGTTCTTCTTAGGTGGTGAGATTATTCACAATTTTGCTCTAGCATTGTTAATCGGTGTGGTGATTGGCACTTACTCATCAATTTATGTGGCAAGTTCTATGATTTTAGCGCTTGGTATTAGCAAGCAAGATTTGTTGCCTTCAGAGAAGGAAAGTAAAGAAATTGACGCTAGACCTTAGAAGAATTATAATCCTTCTAAGTCATTATTAAGGAGTATGAATAAATGTTAGAAGATAAAGGCTGTCCAGCACAATTAAGCATTAAATACAATAATAAATCCAATCGAGCAACCGTATTTCTCCGTTTGCTCTTAGCGCTACCAATTTTAACAATCCTTATTTTACTTTTAGAAGCGCATTTAGCTCAGAGTAATAATGCTAATACTAATGTTATGCAGATAGGTGGTGGTTTTCTATTTTTTCCAATAATGTTAATGATTGTTTTCAGGCAAAAATACCCAAAGTGGTGGTTTGATTGGATTTGTGAATTGGTTAAATTTTCCTGTAGGATTGCAGCGTACATGATGATGTTAACAGACAAGTATCCATCAACTGACAAAGAGCAAGATGTTAAAATAAGTCTTAAATACCCCAATGTTAAAGAAGATTTAAATCGTTATTTGCCATTAATCAAATGGTTGTTGGCAATACCACATTTTTTAATACTGTCGGTTCTTGGGGTGGCGGTACTCTTGTTATTGCCTATAGTTTGGCTAATTATTTTGATGATAGGAAGAATGCCAAAAAAACTATTTAATTTTTTGGTTGGGTTGATGCGATATAGCTTAAGAGTAAGTGCCTATTCGGTATTATTGATTACCGACAAATACCCATCATTCAGTTGGAAAGAATAGCGCTTTATTTCTTGAACTTTTCAAACACCAGACAAGCATTTGTACCACCAAAGCCAAAACTGTTTGACATCACTCGATTGAGTGATTGTTTGGTAGTTGTTTGAACAATTGGCATGCCTTCTGCTGCTTCATCCAAAGTATTGATATTGACAGATTCTGCCATAAAATCATTTTGTAGCATAAGTAGTGAATAGATTGATTCGTTAACACCAGCAGCACCTAATGCATGACCTGAAAGTGACTTAGTTGAACCAATATTTGGAATATTATCACCAAACACTTCTTTAATAGCACTAAGCTCTTTGGCGTCGCCTACAGGCGTTGAAGTACCATGTGCATTGATATAGTCAATTGGACCATCAACGGTTGAAATAGCGAGCTCCATACAGCGTTTAGCTCCTTCGCCCGATGGTGCAACCATGTCATGACCATCTGAAGTTGCACCATAACCTGTTAATTCGGCAAGAATCGTTGCCCCACGATTCTGAGCATGTTCTAAAGATTCCAAAACCAATGCACCGCCACCACCAGAAATTACAAAACCATCGCGGTCTGCATCAAAGGCACGAGAGGCTTGCTTTGGGTTTTCGTTGTATTTGGAAGATAGTGCACCCATGGCATCAAATAGCATGGTCAGTGACCAATCTAGCTCTTCACCACCACCAGCAAACACCACATCTTGCTTACCCAGCTGAATTTGTTCCATAGCATTGCCAATGCAATGTGCACTGGTTGAGCAGGCAGAACTGATTGAGTAATTAATACCCTTGATTTTGAATAGGGTAGAGAGGCAAGCAGAAGTCGTTGAACCCATGGTACGCGGCACACGATAAGGGCCAACACGCTTAATGCCTTTCTCTCTTAAAATGTCTGCAGCTTCCACTACATTTTGATTACTGGCGCCACCAGAACCCATAATCAGTCCTGTGCGTGGGTTAGAGACTTGTGCTTCAGTTAGCCCAGATTGTTTAATAGCCTCATCTAATGCAACAGCATTATAGATAGCAGCATCTGCCATGAAGCGTTTCATTTTTCTATCAATAATTTCGCCAGAATCTATTTCAGCGATAGCACCAGATACATGTGAACGAAGCCCCATATCTGCCTGAGTTTCATCAAATTTAATGCCTGATTTAGCAGTTTTTAAGGAAGTTAAAACTTCTGCACAGTTTGCGCCTAAACTAGAAACAATCCCCATTCCTGTGACAACAACTCTGTTCATTACATTTTACTAGTATCAGTGAATAAACCCACTTTTAAATTGGTGGCTTCGTAGATAACCTCACCATCAACTTCCATCGTTGCATCAGCAACGCCCATATACAATTTTCGCGCAATCACGCGAGATAAGTTAATTCTGTAAGTTATTTTTTTAGCACTTGGCAGTACTTGACCTGTAAATTTAATATTACCTGATCCTAGTGCACGACCACGACCAGGGCCACCTAGCCAGCCTAAATAAAAACCGACCAGTTGCCACATAGCATCAACGCCTAAACAACCTGGCATCACAGGGTCGTCATTAAAATGACACTGAAAAAACCATAAATCAGGATGAATGTCTAATTCTGCAATAATTTCACCTTTGCCGTATTCACCACCTTCGCTTGAGATATGAGTGATGCGGTCAAACATCAGCATTGGTGGCTGAGGTAATTGTGCATTGCCGAGGCCGAATAATTCACCGTTGCCACATTTCATGAGTTCTTCGTAAGAAAAAGAGTTTTGCATAGTTTTTGTTTGTTAAATATTTTTTGAGAATTATACCCGATTTAGACTAGATTTTTATATCTGCTGTTAAATCATCGGTGTCTTCTAGTCCTATTGAAAGGCGGATGAGTCCATCAGTAATATTGGCATTGGTTTTTTCTTCATCGCTTAGACGACCGTGTGTGGTGGTTGCTGGGTGGGTAATGGTAGATTTTGTATCACCTAAATTAGCAGTAATAGAGAATATTTTAGTGGCGTTAATTAGTTTAAACGCCGCCACTTTCCCGCCCTTAACCTCAAATGATACAATACCACCAAACCCTGATTGTTGTGTTTTTGCAAGCTGGTGATGTGGATGAGAGTCCAAACCTAAATAGTGCACTTTTGTTACTTGTGGTTGGTTTTCTAGCCAAGTTGCAACTTTAAGTGCATTTTCACAATGTGCTTTCATTCTAAGGCTAAGCGTGTCTAAACCTTTTAACACAATCCATGCATTGAAGGCACTTAGACTAGGACCTGTTGCACGAGTAAAACCAGCTACTTTTTCAATAATTTCTTCACTGCCTAATACCGCACCTGCTAGACAGCGCCCCTGCCCATCAATATATTTAGTGGCTGAGTGGATAACGATATCTACCCCTAATTTGATGGGTGTTTGTAGCGCTGGTGATAAAAGTGCATTATCCACCGCCAATAAAATATCTGTGACTCGGCTAATTTTACTCAACGCAGTAATATCTACCACTTGACCTAATGGATTAGAAGGTGTTTCCAATAAAAATAATTTTGTATTATCCTGAACAGCGTTTTCCCACTGCGATACATCACTTAAATCAACATAACTAATGGCAATATCAAACTTGCTAACAATGGTATTGAGTAACACGATTGAGGTGCCAAACATATTACGCGAAGCCACAATATGTTCACCCGATTTAACCAATGCCATAATAGTGGCAAAAATCGCCGCCATACCAGATGCAGTTGCTACGCAGGCTTGTGCACCCTCAAGTGCGGCTAATTTTCTCTCAAAAGCATCAACTGTAGGATTGGTAAAACGCGCATAGATGTTACCAGGCTCTTTTTTGGCAAAGCGAGCCGCCGCTTGTTCTGCGGAGTCAAACTTAAAACTGGAAGTTAGAAAAATAGCCTCAGAATGCTCTTGCTCGTTAGTGGTTTGATAGCCTTCGCGTATCGCTTTAGTGTCAAATTGTAGGTCTTTCATGTTATGTAGTAATCGCCAAAATAATGCCTATTCTACATCATTACAGATTAATTCTGAATTTGCATTGGTATCATTTTGTTGCTTAGCATCATCAGAGCGTAAATCTTCAATACCTTGTAAGTAGTTTTTATCAACATCACCGGTGACATATTTGCCGTTAAAGCAAGAGCAGTCAAATTCTGTGATGTCTGTATTACCTTGTTGAACACACCAGATTAAGTCGTCTAAATTTTGATAAATAAGTTTGTCAGCACCAATGGCTTTGCAAACTTCATCAGTGTTCTTATTGTGTGCAATAAATTCTTTATTACTTGCCATATCAATGCCGTAAACATTGGGATAGCGTACCGCAGGAGATGCTGAGGCAAAAAATACATTTTTAGCGCCAGCATCACGCGCCATTTGCACAATTTGCTTACTGGTAGTGCCACGCACGATAGAGTCATCAACTAATAGAACATTTTTACCTTTAAATTCAAGTTCAATAGCACTGAGTTTTTGGCGCACAGATTTTTTTCTCTGTTTTTGCCCAGGCATAATAAAAGTGCGCGTGATGTAGCGATTTTTGATCAAGCCTTCGGAGTATTTCACCTTGAGTTTTTGCGCTAGCTGTAGTGCTGATACTCTCGAAGTGTCTGGAATTGGGATAACCACATCAATTTTTTCACTAGACCAATCTTGTTGAATTTTTGTTGCTAATTTTTCACCCATTCTAAGGCGTGATTTATAGACTGAAATATTGTCAATCACCGAATCTGGGCGAGCAAAGTACACAAACTCAAATATACACGGTGAATATTTGCTTACGCTTGAGCATTGTTGTGTAAAAATATTGCCTTGTCTATTAATAACAATTGCTTCACCAGGTGCAATATCTCGAGTAATTTTATAGCCTAATGCGGTGAGTGCGACACTTTCTGAAGCAAGCATATATTTAGTACCCCCATTCGTGGTGCGTTTTCCTAAAATAAGTGGGCGAATGCCATTTGGGTCACGAAAGCCAAAGATACCATAACCTGGAATCATACCAACTGCCACATAAGCACCACGCACCCGTTTGTGCACTTGAGTAATTGAGGTAAAAATATCCTTTTCATTAATGCGTTGTTTTTCTAATTTTCCTAATTCGCTAGCAAACACATTTAGTAGAATTTCAGAATCAGAATTGGTGTTGATATGGCGCAAGTCTTGTTCAAATAATTCTTGTTCTAATTCTTTAGTATTGGTAAGATTGCCGTTATGTGCAAATGCAATGCCGTAAGGTGAATTTACATAAAAAGGTTGTGCTTCTGCGCCAGAAGAACTGCCTGCAGTTGGGTAACGCACATGTCCAATACCCATATCACCCAACAGTCCAGCCATATGCTTAGACCTAAAAGCGTTTCTAACCAAGCCATTTGATTTGCGCATATAAAAACGACCTTTGTGAGAGGTAACAATACCCGCAGCATCTTGTCCACGGTGTTGAAGAATGGTTAGCGCATCATAAATATAAATTGCTGTGTCTTTTTTAGTAGTAGATAAAATTCCAACAATGCCACACATAAGTTATTTCCTAATTTTTTTTGATAAATAATAGATAGTCTGCTAATTCAGGTCTAATGCTTGTAGCCATATTTTGAAAGGCTTTAAACAGGCTTTGAGACTCAATCCAAAAAACTTGTTTGGATATAAAGTCAATATTTTGCAATATTAAGATGAGCGCAACAATAAGCACAAAGCCCTTGATCAATCCAACAATAGCACCCCATATTTTGCGCATCGGGGTACTAGTCTCACGCGCATTGAGTGTAACGCCAACGCTATGTAAGCCATTTAAAATAATTCTAAAAAATGACGTCAAAAAGCAAGGCTCATGTGAACTGATTGAAATATTAAATATATGTTTTAGCAGTAAAGCAGTGCCAGTAATAGCGGTGAATATGAGAATAAATGACAGTTCAATTCGCAGTGCAATATCACTAACAAAATATGCCATCACCTCAGAATTAGTAAAAGAGCTGGTGCAATGCCAGCTGGCAAATAAGTTGAGTGTGAGAAGCACTGATAAAGCAAAAAGTTTGTTGAGTGTGCAAGGGCTTTTACCCTCTGATGAAATGGCTATTAACTTATACATTCCTATTTTGATTGCTAAAACAGCAACAAAAATAATGCCAAAAGCAACAGCAAGTTGCGATTGGTGAGAGTCTAGTGACCATCTAATGATTGCCAGATGGGAGAGTTTTTCATAGAACAACCAAGCACCAAAGACAGCAACTATTAAAAATAATAAGTTGACTGCTTCTACGACCAATCCACGCTTAATACCAAGCCCAATAAAGACAAGCAAAATTATCATTGTTAGCCAATCGGACCAAACTAACAATCCAATTGTTTCGTTAATATTTGCGCTAATTTCTTCCATTATTGTTTTTGTAGTTGTTTATGGGCGATTTTACAAGATTTTATCATGCATTATCTAAGCACTTTGAGTGCATCGGCAACAATGTGAAAAGAGCCAAAGATAACAATACGCCCAACTTGTTTGGTGTTAAACGCATGATGAATTGCCGATGGCATATCGTCGCAAACTTTGATTTTGCTTGATAAACTAAATTTTTTTGTTAAATCTTGCATAGCGATTGCTCGACTAACTTGCAAAGGAGGTAACAACCATTTATCAACAAGTGGCGTCATAATATCAATCATTGATTTGATGTCTTTATCCTGTAGTGCAGAAAAAATAGCGATAGTCGGCTGTTTGTTTTTCTTAAGTTCATCAGCCAAGGTTTGGACTGCCGCTGCATTGTGTGCAACATCCAATACAACAGTTTTGTCATTAATGGTTTTGACTTGGAGGCGAGCCGATAATTTGGTTTTTTCAATGCCTTGAGCGCGTTGATTTTGATTGACAGAGAATACAGGTTGTAATCTATTAACCGCTTCAATAGCAAGTGCAGCGTTGGTTTGTTGATGCTTGCCTGACAAGCCAATATTACCAAGATAAGGCGTATCAACAAAGCTTAGCAATGCGCCACAATGCTTGGCATATTGGGTAATTGTGCTTGGTGGGTTCAAATCACCGCAGATGCATGGGATATTTTTACGCATAATGCCAGATTTTTCCAAACCGATTTTTTCACGCGTGTCACCCAAATAATCGATATGGTCAAGCTCAATGTTAGTAATCACAGCCACATCGCTATCCACCACATTGACAGAATCAAGTCGCCCTCCTAGCCCGATTTCTAACACGGCAATATCCACCTTTTCCTTGGTAAAAATAATGAGTGCTGCCAAAGTAGAAAACTCAAAATAAGTTAAAGAAGTATTGCCCCTCGCTTGTTCAATTGCCTCAAATGCTGTGCATATTGCCTTATCGCTAATTTGCACACCATTAATTACAAAGCGCTCATTGTATTTAAGAATATGTGGCGAGGTAAACTTAGCAACTTTGATATTTGCTTGTTGATAGATGTTATCAATAAAAGCAATGGTTGAGCCTTTGCCGTTTGTTCCTGCAACTGTGATGACTTTAAAAAGCACACCTTGCGGGAAGAGTTTTTGATAAATTTTTTGGATGCGTTCCAGCCCTAAATCAATTTCTTTTGTATGCAAGTTTTCTTGGTAATTTAGCCAATCATCCAGTGTTTCAAGAGCGTCTTCTAGTCTTCCCAAAATTCACCTTCAATGGTGTCATCGTTTTTCATTGTCTTTTGCCTCTCTCTTGGCTTTTGTGTTTGCGTTGTGGTGAAAACTCGGTTGGCATTTTTCTCTAAAAAATGCGTCAGAAAAAATGCTCGACTCCAAGGCGCCAGCCCCAACAAACCAATAGTATCTGTGATAAATCCAGGCGTTAAAAGCAATATACCTGATACCATAATCACCACACCCTCCAACATTTCAAAGGATGGATTGTTTCCCTGAGCAGCCGCTATTTGTACTTTTTTTAGTGTAGAAAGCCCTTGTTGTTTTAATAAGTAAGAACCGATAAATGCCGTGATAATAACCAGCAAAACCGTATTGCCTGCACCAATCGAGCTACCGACTGTCATCAGTACATATAATTCTATAAGTGTTGCAATAACAAAAATTGGAAATAGCATATTAGTTACCTATTAGTAAAAATTAAATCCCAAACGCCGTGTCCTAATTTATTACCGCGTTTTTCAAACTTGCTCAAAGGGCGAAACTCAGGTCTCGGGGTGTATGTATGGGCGCTTTGAGTGTTTTTAAAGTTTTTATTTGCCTCTAACATTTCCATCATCTGCTGCGCATAATCTTGCCAATCCGTTGCCATGTGGCAAATACTACCAATTTTTAATTTTTTAGTTAATAAACTTAGAAAATCTTGTTGTACAATTCGGCGTTTATGGTGTTTTTTCTTGTGCCAAGGGTCGGGAAAAAATAACTGAAATCTAGCCAAAGAATTATCGGCAATATTATCATTTAAGAACTCAACTGCGTCACCCCTCATCACTTTCAAATTACTTAGCTGCTTGATATACGCACTATTAATCAAGCGCCCAATCCCCGCTTCATAAACTTCAATGCCCACATAATTCAACTCTGGGTTTTCCTGTGCCATTGCCACCAGTGTATCGCCATTGCCAAAACCAATCTCTAATGCCACATCATTATTATTGCCAAAAATCTTAGCAAAGTCCAATACACCTTGTGGTTCAATCGCATAATCATCCCACAACTCAGTCAATCCTTTTTCTTGCGAAGCAGTCAGTCTGCCAGAGCGTTTAACAAAACTTTGGATTTTTCTCATGGAGTTTAATTGTTAGGCTTATCAAAAGTTTTGAAAAATGTAAGTGCAGATTCTAGTGTCGCTTTACTGCTAGTTTTAGTGTTAATCCATTGCTCAATTTCACGCCACGACCAATTGTTAAAGTGTATGCCTTTGTATTTATCCTTAAAGTTCTGCTTCTGCTTCTCATTAAGCAATTGCTTTGTTGTGTCAATTTTTTTGAGTGTGCTCAACATGTCGAATTCCATCATCGCTTGTCGATTGTTAGCAAAGTTATGTTGAAATTTAACTAATAAATCTTGCTCAAAGGCTTGATTTTGAACCAATGACAGTTCAAATAAATTAATGTAAGCAATTTTAAAACTAGGCTTAATCTTAATTGCTTGTTTGTAAGCCTTGATGGACTCGTATAGGTTGTTGTAGCTTTTAGTGCCATAAGCATTATCTTTATTGTAGTGTAGTTCATAGTAAGAATTTGCGATACTGTAATACGATATGTAATCATCAGGCTTGATTTTAACAACTTTTTGATAGGCTTCAATAGCTTCTTGGTATTGACCTAATGCCATGTTGTTAAATCCTATTTCTTCATAATTAATAGGATTTTTTTGATCAAGACTTGCTGCTATTTGATAAGAGTCAATAGCTTTTTGGTGTTGCGCCATGATTTCGTAAGTACGCCCTATTCTAAAATAAATTTCAGCAATTAAATTGTTGATATCGGTGGCTTTCTGATAGGCATCAAGTGCTTTTTGATGTTGTTTTAATTTACCGTAAATAATACCCATATGGTAATACGAGGAAAATTTTGGTTTAATTTCAATAGATTTTTTGTGCATTTCAATCGCCTTGGTATTTTTGCCAAGTATTTCTTGAATTACACCCATGTTATAATAAAAATCCTGATTATTAGGCATGATTTTGTTGGCGCGTTGATAGAGTTTTAAGGCTTTTTTGTATTGTTTTTTCTTGAAATAAATTAGACCAATATTGAGATAAGAGCTGGGATTTTTAGGATTAATTTCAATAGATTTTTCAAAAGCATTCATTGCCTTATCTTGTTGTTTAAGTGCCAAATAAGAGACACCCATTTGATAGTATGCCTTGTCGTTATTGGGCTCAGTATTTAAAACTTCTTTAAAAACACTAACAGCCTCTTGGTATGCTCCCATCTGATTGTAAGTAGTGCCTTTTATATAAGGCGTAGCCACAAGTTCCCCATCCCCTGGTAAGGATAAAGCACCATGTGAGAAAATTAACAATATGACTATAATTTTTTTCATAATTGATACTCCATAATAAGTGGTGCATGGTCTGAAAATCGTTCATCTTTATAAATATCGGCGCTTTTAACCGTGCCTTTGAGATTTGGTGTGAGGATTTGGTAATCAATGCGCCAACCGACATTATTTGCCCATGCTTGTCCACGATTACTCCACCAAGTGTATTGGTGTGATTCTTGATTAACTTCACGAAAGCCATCGATAAAACCGACTTCAAAGAATAAGTCATCTAACCAAGCGCGCTCCTGTGGCAAGCAACCTGAGTTTTTTTGGTTGGCTTTCCAGTTTTTAATGTCTCTTTCCTGATGTACGATATTTACATCACCACAAATAATTACCTTGCGACCGCTTGCCTTAAGTTCTTGTAAGTAAGGCATGAATCGCTCAGTCAAAAATGCCATTTTTAAATCTTGGCGTTCTTGTTTGGCGCTGCCTGAGTGTATATAAATTGAAATAACCGAAAAATCTTTAAAGTCAGCTTGAATAAATCGCCCTTCAAAGTTAATATCATCCCACGGGCTTTCTTTAATGATTTGAGTGGGCGCTTGTTTGCTGAAAATTGCCGTGCCAGAATAGCCTTTTTTCTCGGCGCTTTGGTAATAGCAATGGTATTCTTTTGGATAAAATCGCTCATCCAACTGGTCTTCTTGCGCTTTAATTTCTTGCAGGCAAACCACATCTGCATCTTGAGTTTTTACCCAGTTAAAAAACCCTTTTTTCTCAGCTGCGCGAATGCCATTAACATTAGCCGTTATAATTCTCTTCATTAAAATAATTTTATAGGAAAATCATGGAGCAATACCAAAAAGACTTTGTAGATTTTATGTTAGAAATTGGCGCATTAAAATTTGGAGAATTTACATTAAAATCTGGACGCATTAGCCCCTATTTTTTCAATGCAGGTGCGTTTAACACGGGTGAACATCTTTCAAAATTAGGCAATTTTTATGCACAAGCGATCCAAGCAAGCGGACTAGAATTTGATGTATTGTTTGGACCTGCTTACAAGGGTATCCCATTGGCCACCGCAGTCGCTATGGCACTCAACGACAATTTTAATAAAAATGTGCCCTATAGTTTTAATCGCAAAGAAGCCAAAACACACGGTGAAGGTGGTGATATTGTCGGACATCCGCTAGCAGGTGATATTCTAATTATTGATGATGTCATTACCGCTGGCACTGCGATCCGTGAGGCGATGGATATTATTGATGCAAATGGCGCTAAAGCCAAAGGTGTGATTGTTGCCGTTGACCGTCAAGAAAAAGGCAAGGGCGAGACTTCAGCCATTCAAGAAGTTGAACAAAATTTTGGCATTCAAGTATTAAGCATTATTAATTTATCACACCTTGTTGACTACTTAAAGCAAGGCAGTGACCAAGCACTCATCAAACGCATTGAAACTTATCGTGGTCAGTACGGGGTTTAATTCAAAACAAAGTTTTGTGTGGCAAACCAAAGAACAATCAAATTTAATAAGATGAGGCCTTTGCATAAATAGGGATGATTGGTAAAATCCAATTTTTGCCCAATTGGCGATTTCTTTAAACCTTGTCCTAGCAGGGCTGAGGCTGGGTTTAAAAAATCGCCAAGTGGGTGAAAAGTGGGTTTTTGATGATTATTCCTATTTGTGAAAAGGTCTCAAGATAAAAAAATAGCGCCATAAAGCGCTATTTAAATATGGTGGAGGGATAGGGATTTGAACCCTAGAAGGGTATTAACCCTTGCTGGTTTTCAAGACCAGTGCATTCAGCCGCTCTGCCATCCCTCCGAAGGCGCATATGATACCGAGAGTTTTGTCAATAGTAAATAGATTTGATTAAATTTAACTATGAAAGTCAAGTGATTTTAAGTATAATGCTCTCTTTTTAGATTTTCGAGAATAGGTGAACTATGGCAAAGGTATGTCAAGTAACGGGTAAGCGCCCAATTAGTGGAAACAATGTTTCTCATGCGCACAATAAGACGCGTAGGCGTTTTTATCCAAATCTGCACACGCATCGTTTTTGGGTGGAGAGTGAGAACCGTTTTGTGAAATTAAAGTTGACTGCAAAAGGTTTGCGTATCGTTGATAAGAAGGGTATCGATACCGTATTATCAGAAATTCGTGCTCGTGGTGAGAAAGTTTAATGTGGGGTTTAAGGAGTAAGGTATGAGAGAAAAAATTAGATTAGTATCATCAGCAAAGACGGGTCACTTTTACACAACAACTAAGAACAAGCGTCTTCACCCAGAGAAGGTAGAAGTTAAAAAGTTTGATCCTGTTGTTAGACAGCATGTGATGTATAAGGAAGCAAAAATTAAGTGACTTTTGCTTTTCAAAAAGTTAACACCACTGATTTAGTTTTAAAAGATTGGAAACGCTACTTAGATCCAACAGAAAAAGCAATATTTGAAAGTGAATTAAGTGATTATGCGTGGTATTCAGTAGTAGAAAATAACAAGGTGATTGCTGTTTTCCAGATTATCAATGTATTAGACCAATACTCTAAGAATTTAAAAATTATATTTCATCCTGATTTTAAGGAGGACGAAAGCGATATAGTTGGGATTATCTTGTTTATATATAAATCTATGCTAGATATTTGTGATGAGAAAAAGATTAAAAAACTGAAGTTATATATTGATAATTTATTAATACATAGCATATTTATGGTAATTGCCACACATCAGGCAGACAATCAAGATATAATGAAAGTCGAAAATTATAGTAAGTGGATAGAAATCCATATGCATTAGGGAGTAGTTTCATGAAAATGATAAATGAAAAAAAATTAAAAAACAAGTTAATAACAATGTTAAAAGAAGATTGGAACGGTAAAAAAGGTCACCTTACGGATAATGAAATATTTAAATATTGTAAATTTTATACAGGTGATTTTTGGAAAAAATTAGAAAAGACTAATAAAAAATCTGCGTAATTTTATGAATTACCAATAAAAAAGCCGCTTTTAACAGCGGCTTTTTTATTGTCTAGTAATTTCTAATTACTCTTTTAAGATTGTATTAAGCGCAATGTGCCTAACCGACTTTTGATACTGCGATATTTGGTCAAAGTTAAGATATTGGTAAATATCATCGGAGGTTGATTCTATGGCTTGCATCGCTGATAGGTATTCTTCTACGGTTGGAATGCGCCCAAGTTTTGCAGTTATGGCGGCGACTTCGGCGGATGATAAATACACATCGGCATCATCCCCTAGGCGGTTAGGAAAATTGCGTGTTGAAGTAGAAACTACGGTGGCATTGTCTTTGACGCGTGCTTGATTGCCCATGCACAGTGAACAACCTGGGGTTTCTGTGTGCTGGGTAATAGACTCAAAAGTTTGGTATATGCCTTCTTTTTTAAGTTGCGCTTCATCCATGCGTGTTGGTGGCGCAACCCAAAGTTCAGTTGGTAGTTCTGATTGGTCTTTTAATAATTGAGCTGCTGCTCTAAAGTGACCGATATTGGTCATACACGAGCCAATAAAGACTTCGTCAATTTTGGTATTGGCCACCTCTGAAAGTAATTTCACATCATCGGGGTCATTTGGGCAAGCAAGGATGGGTTCTTTGATATCATCAAGATTGATTTCAATGATTGTGGCGTATTCGGCGTTATCGTCAGCTGCTAATAATTCAGGTGCATCCAGCCACTTCTGCATCGCTTGAATACGACGCGCAATGGTCTTCTTATCTTCATAACCCATCTCAATCATTGATGACAATAGGGCAATGTTAGATTGCAAATATTCTGCCACAGGGGCTTTATTGAGTTTGATGGTGCAACCATTTGACGAGCGCTCCGCAGAAGCATCAGTAAGTTCAAAAGCTTGTTCAATTTTTAAATCGCCCAACCCTTCAATCTCTAAAATTCGACCTGAGAAAATATTCTTTTTATTGGTTTTTTCAACGGTCAATAAACCTTGTTGAATAGCGACATACGGAATGGCATTGACCAAATCTCTAAGCGTGATACCCTTTTGCATCGTGCCACTAAAACGCACCAAAACCGATTCAGGCATATCAAGTGGCAATACGCCAATTGATGCACCGAATGCTACTAAACCCGAGCCTGCTGGGAAGCTAATACCAATTGGGAAGCGCGTATGTGAATCACCACCTGTGCCTACCGTGTCAGGTAAAAGCATGCGATTTAGCCACGAATGAATAATACCATCGCCTGGTTTAAGCGTGACGCCACCACGAGAGCGCATAAAGTCAGGTAGGCTATGTTGTAATTCTAAATCAACAGGTTTTGGATAGGCAGCAGTATGGCAAAAACTTTGCATGACCAGATCAGCAGAGAAGCCTAGGCAGGCTAATTCTTTAAGTTCGTCACGCGTCATTGCACCCGTGGTATCCTGTGAGCCAACCGTTGTCATGCGGGGTTCACAATAAGTATCAGGGCGCACTCCTTCAACACCACAAGCCTTGCCAACAATCTTTTGTGCCAAAGTATAGCCTGCATCGCTGCTTGTTACATCTTCTGGGCGTAAGAAAATATCGCTAACACTCAAGTCTAAATCAAAGCGTGTTTTGTCGGTTAAGCCTCGTCCAATAATAAGCGGGATACGACCGCCTGCACGGACTTCATCAGGTATGGTATTTGGGGTAAGTTTAAAAGTAGAAATGGTTTCGCCATTGGTATTGACAATTTTCCCCTCGTAAGGATAGAGGGTAATTTCATCACCCATTTGCATTTTTGACACATCGCATTCAATCGGTAATGCACCTGAGTCTTGTGCGGTGTTAAAGAAAATTGGTGCAATATTGCCACCAAGTATCACGCCACCATTGTGTTTGTTTGGTACATAGTCAATATTATCTCCCATATGCCACAATACTGAGTTAATTGCAGATTTGCGTGAAGAGCCTGTGCCAACGACATCGCCAACAAAGGTAAGTGGCAAGCCTTTTTCTTTAAGTTGTGCAATGGTTTCAAGTGGGTTGTCCATTTTTTTGACCAGCATTGATTGGGCGTGTAGGGGAATATCAGGGCGTGACCACGCCTGCGTTGCTGGTGATAAATCATCAGTGTTGATTTCACCATCAACACGGAAAACTGTGAGTTTAATTTCTTTTGACAATTCGTTCTTGCTGGTAAACCAGTCGGCATTCGCCCAAGAATCAACTACCTGCTTGGCGAAGGTATTATTGGTTGATTTTTCTACTATTTCTTGGTACGCTTCATAAATAAGTAGCGTTTTAGATAGTGCATCACAGGCGATTTGCGCAGTTGTGTCAATGTCTAATAACTCAATTAACGGTGCAATATTGTAACCACCCATCATCGTACCGAGTAAAAAAGTAGCTTGTTCTTGACTAATAGCATTGCAAGTTTGCTCATCTTTGGCAACGCTGGCTAAAAAACCTGCCTTTACATAAGCAGCCTCGTCCACACCAGGGGGTACGCAATGTGTCAATAAATCTAGGTAAAAATCATCGTCATTGCCATTAATTAGGCTTTCAACAACAGATTTTGTTTGCTGTGCAGTTAGTGCTAGTGGCGGTAAATTGTCTTTAGCGCGTTCATTAATGTGAGTTAAATAAGCTGTTTTCATCTGTGTCCTATAAAGTGATTTTATAAAGTGTATAATTTTAGCACATTTGACCTAACTAACTAAATTATGGAACTAAATGCTTTAACTGCTATATCCCCTGTTGATGGGCGCTATTTTGATAAAACCAACGCCTTAAGTGAGATTTTTAGTGAATTTGGGTTGATTAAATACCGTGTATTAATTGAAGTTAAATGGTTGCAAGCTATGGCGGACAATGATGGCATTACTGAAGTGGGCGCATTCAGCCAAGAGGCTGCTGATTTTTTAACCAATATTGCGAGTAATTTTTCATTAGCAGATGCACAAGCGGTTAAAGAAATTGAGCGCACTACTAATCATGATGTTAAGGCAGTTGAATATTTCTTAAAAGACAAAGTCAAAGACAATGCAGAACTCAATGCGGTGAGTGAATTCTTCCATTTTGCTTGTACTTCAGAAGATATTAATAATCTGTCACACGCTCTAATGCTGATTGATGGACGCAAGGTGTTGCTTAAACAAATGCAAAATATCTTGTCTTTAATCACGGATTTAGCAAAAGACAACGCTGCAATTCCGATGCTATCTAGAACACATGGCCAAACAGCATCGCCAACTACGGTTGGCAAGGAAATGGCAAACTTTGCTTATCGCTTAAAACGACAAATTAAGCACTTAGAAAGTGTCAAGGTGATGGGTAAATTTAATGGCGCTGTGGGTAATTTTAATGCACATATTTGCGCTTACCCAGATTTAGATTGGCAAAATATTTCACAAGCGTTTATTCAAGATTTAGGCGTGAATTATGCACCCTATACATCTCAGATTGAAACGCACGATTATATGGCAGAGTATTTTCATTCAATGAATCGCTTCAATACGATTCTGATTGATTTTTGTCGTGATATTTGGGGTTATATTTCACTGGGTTATTTCAAGCAAAAAACCATTGCAGGAGAAGTGGGTTCATCGACCATGCCGCATAAAGTTAACCCGATTGATTTTGAAAATGGCGAAGGTAACTTAGGTGTTGCTAATGCATTGAATACGCATTTGGCAGATAAGCTAGCAATCTCTCGCTGGCAAAGAGACCTCTCTGATTCAACGGTGCTTAGAAATCTTGGCGTGAGTTGCGCTCACTCGTTGGTAGCATATACTTCTATTGCCAAAGGTATCGGCAAGTTAAAAATTAACGAAGCAAAATTGTTAGAAGATTTAGACAGTTCGTGGGAAGTATTAGCAGAGCCAATTCAAACTGTGATGCGCCGTTACGGCATTGATAACCCGTATGAAAAACTTAAGAGTTTAACCCGTGGTAATACTATTGATGCAAAAGTACTGGCAGATTTTGTTAGAGATTTAGATATGCCGGAGGAAGCAAAACAAGCTTTGGCACAATTAACACCGATGACTTATATGGGTGATGCGCAAAAATTAGCACGCGATATTGAAAAACTGATATAATCCTTCGTCTTATGTCGCTTTGACATAAGTTTTTAATATTTTTTTAGGAGCAAAAAACCATGGTTAAAATTAGATTAGCTAGAGGTGGAGCCAAGAAAAAACCTTTTTATTCAATTGTAGCAACAGACTCTAGAAAGCGTAGAGACAGTGGTTATATTGAGAGACTTGGATACTTTAATCCAGTTGCTCGTGGACAAGAAGTTAGGCTTACCATCGAAGAAGATAAAATAGAATATTGGACATCAAAAGGTGCACAAATTTCTGAACGCGTTAAGCAACTTATCAAAGAATTTAAAGACCCTTCAATTCGTGAAAAGCGTGTTGCAGTGCAAGAAGCAAAAGCAGAAAAAGTGGCAACAGCCATTGCAACTAAACTAGCAGCAAAAGCAAAGGCAGAAGAAGAAGCGAAAGTAGAGGCAGAGGCAAAAGTAGCAGCGACGGCTGTTGCTGAAGTAAAAGCACCTACTGAAGAGGTGCCAGAAGAAGAGGAAAAATCTGCTGAGTAACTCAACGAACATTGTTCCAAGTTCAAAAAGGCTGTTGGTCGGTACGATTAATGGCCTTTTTGGCGTTCAGGGTTGGGTGAAAATCTTTTCACATACACAGCCTAGAAAAAATATTTTATCTTACAAGCCTTGGCATATACAGATTGACGAACAATGGCAAACATTAGAAATTGTCAATGGTCGAGAGCAGTCGAAAACCATTGTTGCAAAAATTAAAGATATTGATAACAGAGAGCAAGCCAGAGCAATGATTGGTATTGATGTTTATATTGAGAAATCCCAATTATCCAAACTCAAAAAAGGCGAGCATTATTGGGAAGATTTAATTGGTTTGGAAGTGATTAATCGATCAAATTTTGTACTTGGAAAAGTGCAAAATTTGATGGAGACAGGTGCCAACCATGTACTCATTGTGCAAGGGAAAAAAGAGCATTGGGTGCCGTATATTGAGCCGTTTTTGTGTGAAGTCAATATCGAAAAACAACAAATTTTGGTTGATTGGGACGAGGATTTTTAATGGTCTTATATAAGACCTTTGCGTCATTATGAATAACCACCAAAACACCATCTTTTATCAATTTGAAAACTTTTTAAAACACTTTTAGTCTTGCTAGGCTTGGTATAATAATTTTTTTAAACTATGGAAAAGAAAAATGGAAAAGAAAGAAGAAAATTCAACACCTGAAGTGACTCAACCACAAGCAAACTTAATTGATGAAATGTATGTTGACGGTACAGCAAGTATTAGTATTCGTCAGAATGTTGCAAAGATTGATTTTTATCAAGCTTCACCAATCATGAGTAAAGATGGCGCTGATGAGAAAAGAGAATTTCGCAAGATTTCCCACCGTTTAGTTTTGCCAGTAACTGGTTTGGCTGAAATTCGTGAAATTTTAGATAAAATCATAAAACAAACTCAAGAGAACACAAGTAAATAGTTGTAAAAAAACCCCAGACAAACTAAGTTAGAAAATCAACTGCACCTGATTTTAAAGAATAATTAGCAGCTATAACTTCTAGTTTATTATTTTTGATAGCTTCTTTAATAATTGGCGATTGGCTTTGTAATTGTTTGACGGAGTTAATAATGTTAACTTCAACAGCCTTGTCAACCAGTTCATTATTTGTTAAATTTAATTTAAGCAAAGGTAGAATGGAAGGCTTTATTCTGTTAGTTATAGAGTAAAGGCCGTCCGATAGATTTGTTTTATTAATGCATTCGTCAATAGTTGCATTAATAGCTCCGCAATTAGAATGGCCTAACACTACAATTAAAGCTGTTTTGAATTTAGAGATTGCAAATTCAATACTCCCCATTTGTGAGGGGGCAACTATATTTCCTGCAATGCGAATAATAAACAAATCACCAAAACTCTGGTCAAAGATAGTCTCAATGGGTACTCGTGAGTCAGAACATCCTAATACAACCGCAAATGGACTTTGTTCTTTTACATCTTTTGCGCATCCATGCGCATGGAATCTATGGTGAAATGTAGTGCCATTAACAAAACGCTGATTACCATCAACCAATCTTCTTCTTGCTTGCGTTGAGTTTATTTTGTCAGAAATGATACTCATCCTTTAAAAGAGGATGCTCATCATTGACATCATAACAATGATAAATAGTATTGTCATAAACCCACCTGCTTTAATGAAATCTGCCACCTTGTAGCCACCAGGTCCCATAATTAAAGCATTCACCTGATGTGTGGGAATTAAAAATGAGTTTGAAGTGGCAATGGCAACTGCTAGCGCATAAACCGCAGGGTCTTCCCCTACTTGAATGGCAATATTAACAGCAATAGGCACTAAGAGAATAGTTGCGCCTACATTAGACATGACTAGGGTAAAGAAGGTTGCTAGCACTACAATTGAGCTTAGTATTACCCAAGGTGCCATATCGCCAACTACTTTAACTGTTTCTTGTGCAATCCATAAGGCGGTGCCAGTTTTTGATACGGCCATACCTAGCGGAATAAGGCTGGCTAATAAAAATACTGTTTTCCAAGAAACCGCACGATAAGCCTCTTCTATTTTAATAACACCAGATAAAATCATACCCAAGGCGCCAGTCATGAGTGCGATGGAGAGTTTAATATCCGTAAATAATACTAAGAAAAGTGCAATCGCAAAGAAAATACTTGCCCATTTGATTTTCTCAGGTCGATACTCTTCTTGCCTTGGATACTCAGAAGTAATGACAATAAAGTCAGTATTAGATTGCAGTCTATCAAGGTCAACCCAGCGTGTATGGACAATTAATGTATCGCCTGATTGGAAAGGAATATTGCGAATACCCTCACCTTCTTGCATGGTTTTACCACCACGATGTAGCGCCACCATGGCAATACCATAGGTCTTGCGCAACCATATATCTCTAGCGCTTTGGTTGATAAGTGAAGAGTTAGGTGGGATAACAATTTCTGCTGTGCCACATTCTTGTGTAGACAACAAATTAGAGAATTTTTCAATGGTGTCTGAGAGCTCAAGATGAAAGCCTTCAACAAAAGCATCTAAATGTTCTTTTGTTGTCAATACGCCTAGGGTCATTTGTGGTTGAATAGTGGTGCCTCGTTCAACTGAATGGTGCCCAATAAATGTCTCGCCTTCGATGGTTTGGATGGCGATAATTCTAATTTTAGCCGCTGTTTCAATATCGTCAAGTGTCATGCCAACTAAGTTAGAATCCTTAGGAATATTAACCTCAAATAAATCATAATCTATATCATAAACTTGATGAAAGTGCTCAATGGCTGATATAGATTCTGACTGATCTTTTTTGGTTGCAGGTAAGACAAACTTGCCAGCAATGACGAAATATACAATACCCGTTATGACCAGTGCAATACCTATTGGTGTTACGGAGAATAATCCCCAAGTGTCCATCTGCTGTCCAACTTCTAATCCTTGGTTGGTGGTTAAAATTAAATCATTTAGCAAGATTAAAGGGCTAGAGCCCACCATGGTTATTGTGCCACCTAAAATCGCTGTAAATCCCATTGGCATCAATAGTCGCGACATTGGGATACCTGAGCGTGATGAAATGCGACTCACAACAGGAATAAATAGTGCGGCTGCACCCACATTTTGCATGAAAGATGAGATAAATCCAACAGTAGAAGAGATAATTGGGATTACTCTTGGCTCGGAGGTGCCACCTACTTTAAGAATGAAAGTGGCAACTCTGCCCATCAACCCAGTTTTGTCCAAGCCTGCTCCAATAATCATTACTGCAATAATTGACATAACCGCATTAGAGGAGAACCCATCAAACAATCTTTGGTTGTCAACTAGTCCCTCTTCTAGCCCCATTAAAGTATGAATCCATGGCAAAGAGCTTAGCCCTAAGATGATCATAATGGTAATGGCAGCTTCGTCAACTTCTACCACCTCAAAAGCAAACAAGTAAATTGTTAATACAAGAATCCCCAGCATCCAAGAAATAGAGGTGGTTGGCGCAATTGTTGAAAGCCACACAGCAAAAATAGCAAAAATAATGGCTGAAATATTTTTTTTATTGAGCATGATTTTGATTTTATTAAGGGTAAAAAACAGTAGGCAAAATTATACCATAATCACAACATTACTAATCACTGCTAACAAGGTCTTACTGGTTGAAAAAATATCTATTTTTGAATTTTAATGACCCTAAAGCACATCAACCACTTTCTTGCTAATTTTGACAAAGCGTTGAATATAATTAATTTTTTTGTCTTGTTTGCGCAAAATTGCAAATAATTTTTGATTAAGCTCCTTTACACCTATTTGAATTGTTTTAGGTCCAGGGGTTTATGACATTCATTCTCCTAACACCCCTTCAGTGGCATCCATGGTTGAGCTAATGGAAAAGGCAGTCCAACGTATTCCCGCTACAAGGCTGTGGGTTAATCCTGATTGTGGTTTAAAAACCAGACATTGGGACGAGGCAATGTCTGCATTGACTAATATGATATTGGCTAGTAAGCAACTTCGAAAAAATTGATTTATAAGTTAGAGTAAAAGGCTTTAATAAAATATAAACCTTGAGGCGGGGCAGTTGCACCCGCCTTTTTTCTATCTTTAGAGATTAATACTTCCTTAACCCATCCAACAGGTTTTTCGCCCCTGCCTACTTTGAGTAGTGTGCCGACGATATTGCGCACCATATGGTGCAAGAAGGCATTGGCTTTAATATCCAACAAGATTTCATTGCCGTGTTGAGTGAGCTTTATAAACTCAATGGTTTTGATGGGTGATTTTGCTTGGCATAGACTACTACGAAAAGCTGAAAAATCATGCTCACCGAGTAAATATTCAGCGGACTTGCTCATTGCTTCTACTTCTAATGCTCTTGACTCCCATAAGGTGTGTTTAGCCACTAGAGCAGAGCGCACTGGCGTATTGTGAATCTTGTAATGGTAGCGCCTTGCGTGAGCATTAAAGCGCGCATGGAAATCCTCATTAGCGCGTTTTACCCAAACAAAATTGACATCATGAGGCAGGTTAACATTGCCACCAAGAAGCCACGCTTTGTCTTCTCTGTTTGCACTTGTTTCAAAGTGAATAACCTGTTCAATAGCGTGTACACCCGCATCTGTTCTACCTGAGCAAAATACCCGTACGGGGTGGTCAGCAACACTTGAGAGTGCTTTTTCGACCACTTGTTGGACAGTGCGAATGCCAGATTTTTGCAACTGCCATCCGTGGAAGTCACTGCCCATATACTCAACACCTAATGCTATCTTCATTTTTGTAAATCCTTTATATATTAACTCAGTAGCTAAATTTTGTCATCTTACTCATCATCCATAATTATATAAAGGTCTCACTATGATGTAAAATAAAATTACTATGAAAAACGAAGCCACAGGATTAAAACGAATTAGTAACGCTTTCGGATTTTCAATGCAAGGATTAAAAATTTGCTATCAATCAGAAGCCGCCTTTAGGCAAGAGTTGTGGTTTGGTGTTGTGTTAATATCACTCGCATTTTGGCTGAAAGAATCAGCCATTGAACGCGTACTACTGATTGCACCAGTATTCTTGGTGCTGATTGTTGAAGTGTTAAATTCTGCCATTGAGTCAGTGGTTGACAGGATTGGTGATGAGTATCACGCACTATCTGGTGTGGCAAAAGATATGGGCTCAGCGGCAGTATGGCTTTCTTTGGTTTTGGTGCTTATAACATGGATAATTATTCTAATATAAGCGCTCACTTAAATGGCGATATTGATTGCCATATTTTTGACTCAATACCAAGTACCAATGATTATCTTTCATCGTTGGAATTCTCACCAAGAACACAGGTGTGTATCGCTAGCGAACAAACGCAGGGCAAAGGGCAATACAATCGAACATGGTTAAGCAATAAAGACAATAGTGTTTTACTGTCTATTCGTTGCGTGTTTTCAACTAAGGTTAATTTAAGTGGTTTGAGTTTGGTGGTGGGTTTGGCGCTACTTGAAGTGTTGAGAGGTTACGGTGCTATTGGTTTAGAGCTTAAATGGCCCAATGATATTTATTATCAAGATAAGAAACTGGCTGGAATTTTGATTAAGAATACCACTCGAAACCAAACTCAATCTGTCGTGATAGGTATTGGTGTGAATATTGGTGTGAATATAGATTGTCAAACACCGTGGACTGATTTACATTCAATCAGCACACAAAAATCCATTAATCAGTTTGATTTAACTAAAGATTTAATCAATAAGATTTTAGAGTTCTGCCAAGTTTTTGAAGCGAATGGTTTTACAACTTTTTCCAAGCAGTGGGCAAGTGTAGACTACCTGCAAGGTAAGCGGGTGCGCTATGACGATAAAAAACAAACCTTTTTAGGTGTGTGCTGTGGTGTGAATGACGAAGGTGTATTGTTGGTTGAAACTAAGGCGTCAACTAAACAAGTTTATTCGTCTGAGTTTTTGACTCTTCTTTAGTTGTTGTTGGCTCTATTTTCTTATTCTCGGCCATTGAAACACTGCCTTTAAAGTAAGAGCCATCTTTAAGGATGACTTTTGGAGCATCCATATCACCAGTAACAGAACCTCCCTCATGGATGATGATTTTTTCATTTGCGTTAATATTGCCAACGACACGGCCAATGATATTAACGACCTTAGCCTCAATACTGGCTTTAACATCACTCAGTTTTTCAATGGTAAGGATGTTCTCTTTGAGTAATATAGTGCCATCAACTTTGCCAAAAACACTGATATCATCAGTGCCTGATATCTCCCCTTTAATAAAACAACCTTGAGAAATGGTGGTTTTTTCTTGACTACTAGTAGCACTAAGGCGCTGAGTATTGTTTGTCGTCACCCTAGGTTTAGGTCTGGGAGATGTAATAGATGCCTCAGGCAGAGTTGCAGTTTTAGGATTTTTAGTGTTAAACATAAGACTATATATTAATGATAAAATTAAACATTATAAATAATTTTACACTTTATGTCCACACAGCATTCACTTGAGGTTACCAATATTAGTAAATCCTATTCAGGTAGAAATGTGGTTTCAGGTGTTTCATTTTTTGTGCAAAGTGGTGAAATAGTCGGTTTATTAGGGCCAAATGGTGCAGGAAAAACCACTTGTTTTTATATTGCTTGTGGGTTGGTTAAGACAGATTCTGGGCAAGTTATTTTAAATAACCATAAAATTGACCATTTACCAATGCATAAACGCGCCAAATTAGGGCTGGGTTATTTGCCTCAAGAGCCATCTGTTTTTAGGAAATTATCTGTTGAAGATAATATTATGGCAGTTTTAGAGCTTAATAAAGCCTTAGACAAAGACACCCAAAAGAATCGTTTAGAAGAATTATTAGAAGAATTTAATATCAGACATATTCGCGCCCTTAATGGATTAAGCTTGTCTGGTGGTGAAAGACGACGCGTGGAAATCGCCAGAGCAGTGGCAATGGAGCCAAAATTTATCTTATTAGATGAGCCATTTGCAGGTGTTGACCCAATTTCTGTGGGTGATATACAACAAATTATTTTCCATCTAAAAAATAAAGGTATTGGTGTATTGATTACCGACCATAATTACCGTGAAGTGCTAGATACTTGTGATCATTCTTATGTATTACATGATGGCGTGATGATTACCGAGGGCGATAAGGAGCAAATCCTAAATAACACTAAAGTGCGCGAAGTTTATTTAGGTCAGCGTGACTAACTTCATCACATTAGGCATAGAAAGCTCATGCGATGAAACGGGTATTGGGCTGTATTCACAGCAAGATGGACTGATTGCACACCAATTATTTTCCCAAGTTGAGATTCATCAAGAATACGGCGGTGTTGTGCCAGAATTAGCATCCCGTGACCATATACAGCGTGTCTTGCCACTTATTAAAGCTGTGCTTGAAGACGCTAAAATAAAGCTCACCGATATCAGTGCTGTTGCCTATACGGCTGGACCGGGTTTGGCAGGGGCATTGTTAGTGGGTAGCGCTGTGGCAAAATCTTTGGCTTGGAGTTTGAAAATCCCCACATTAGGCGTGCACCATATGGAAGGACATTTGCTCGCAGTATTCTTAGAAGACAAGCAACCTGAATTCCCCTTTGTGGCGTTACTAGTCTCTGGTGGGCATACAATGCTAGTTGATGTTGAAGCGATAGGGCAATACAAAATTTTGGGTGAATCTTTAGATGATGCAGTGGGCGAAGCCTTTGACAAAACGGCTAAGATTCTAGGTTTGGGTTATCCGGGCGGACCAGCACTTGCTGCACTTGCTGAACAAGGCAAAGAGGGTGTTTTTAAATTCCCAAGACCTATGATAGACAGACCAGGACTGGACTTTAGTTTTAGCGGTCTCAAGACTTTTGCACGCAATACCTTTGCTAAACACCCAGAGCAAAAAGCTGATATTGCCAAAGCCTTTGAAGTGGCCACAACGCAAACATTGATGATTAAATGCCGTCGAGCCTTAGAGCAAACAGGGCGTAAAACTTTGGTTGTGGCAGGCGGTGTTAGCGCAAATAAAGCACTCAGAGACGAATTAGATACAATGGGTAAAAAAGTAGATGCACAAGTATTTTACCCACGCCAGGATTTTTGTACTGATAACGGTGCAATGATTGCCCTTACTGGGCATCTAAGACTTATTAAAGGACAAGTATCAAAAGGCAATGAAATTGTCGTTAAACCTCGGTGGAGTTTGGAGGAATTGCAAGCAGTATGAGTCAATTAAGCCAAGTATTTACGCGTGCATCAACAGGATTAGATGCACCATTAGTCACCATTGAAGTGCATATTTCGAGTGGCTTACCAGGGTTTTCTATCGTCGGATTGCCTGAAGGTGCCGTGCGTGAGAGTAAAGAGCGTGTGCGTAGCGCCCTAATAAACTCACAATTTAAATTTCCCAAAGGGCGTATTACCGTCAGCCTAGCGCCAGCTAATCTACCTAAAAGTGGCGGTAGATATGACCTGCCAATTGCGATTGGCTTGTTGTTAGCAAGTGGACAAATTAAAGAAAAAATAAATTTAGATGGTTTTGAATTGTATGGTGAGCTAGGATTAAATGGCTCATTGCGTGCTATCGAAGGCTTATTGCCCGCTATTATTGCCAGTAGTCAAGACGCGCATAATATTATCTTGCCAACACAAGAATCCGCTCAATATACATTGGTTAATCAAGCAAAAATCTACCCCTGTGAGCATTTATTGCAAGTCTGTGATTTTTTACAAGGTGCTAGCAATGTTAATCAATTGGTTCGTAAGTTAACTAATAAGCAGACAATTTATAACAATGATTTTTCTCAGGTTAAAGGACAACACCATGCCAAACGCGCGCTGGAAGTTGTCGCTAGTGGTGGGCATAATCTACTTCTAGTCGGCACACCTGGTTCAGGTAAGACCATGTTAGCAGAGCGATTACCTTCAATTATGCCACCACTTAGTGATGACAAAGCCCTAGAACGCGCTTCAATTTATTCGGTCGCCAACAAACCATTGGATTTAACTCAGTTAAAAGTTCGCCCATTTCGCTCTCCGCATCATTCGTCTTCAGCAGTTGCATTGGTTGGTGGTGGTTCAATTCCCAAACCGGGTGAAATCTCGCTCGCTCATGAAGGTGTATTGTTTCTAGATGAATTGCCAGAATTCCCAAGAAGTGTTTTAGAAGTCTTGCGTCAACCCTTAGAAAATGGCGTTATTCATTTGTCCCGTGCTGCCCAACAAACCACTTTTCCTGCCAATTTTCAACTTATTGGTGCAATGAACCCCTGCCCCTGTGGATATTATGGTGATGGCACCAGCAAGTGCCACTGCACAGAGGATCAAATTGATAGATATAAAAATAAAATCTCAGGCCCACTACTAGATAGAATTGATATGGTGCTTACCGTACCACCCTTACCAAAAGAAGCACTACTTGAGCAAACCAATAGTAGCGCAGAGTCAAGTGAAGTTATACGAGAAAGAGTGCTAAAAGCCCAGAACATTCAATTCAAGCGCCAAGGTAAATTTAACGACAAACTTACACCTGATGAAATAGAAAAATCCATACCTCTAAATAAAGATGATAAACAACTACTGTCTGAGGCTATTGACAAATTTCACTTGTCAGCAAGAGCCCAAGAGCCTATCACCGCATTCTCAAAATTGCCAGAACCATTGCTGATTTAGACAACTCAGAAACCGTCAACATTCAGCATCTCAGCGAAGCGATTGGTTATCGGCGCGAGTCTTGATAAAAACTTACAGTACAACCAGAGCATTGGCATTAGACAAATCTTCAAATGATAAAGTTGTATTAGACAGTGTAATGCTAACATAACTCTCACCAATGCCAGTACCATCAGAATCTATATGAACAATACTATCATTGCCTATATTCTCAACGCTAACAAAATCAGCTAAATTGTTGTTTACTTGGTAATCAATCAAATCTGATATATCTAACTTATCGCCTTCAGATAAATTAAAGTCGGTAATAATGTCATGACCATCGTTATTACTGTTGTAGTCAAAAGTATCACTTCCTAAGCCGCCAGTCAAGGTGTCACTTCCAGCATTACCGACTAAAGTATCATCACCTGCTAGAGACTGAATAATATTATCACCTTCATCGCCAATTAGTTGATTGTCATTAACATCGCCTCGCATTATCACATCAATACTCAAAATGCGTGTCTCAGTTGCATAATTATTGTTAGAGATTTCAGTAGTGCGTGCTTCAACCTCAACATCAAGGTGTCCAGAATAATCACCTGCAATTAACTTAAGTCCTGTTAAATCACTTTCTGACAATGACCAAGAGCCATCACCTTGTTTGTTGCCATGATTTAAACTTACCTCGTTAGGTAAGTTTTTAATAGTAACATTCAAACTCTCAGAACCATCGTTATCTTTTAAGGTAACTGATATTGGTAGTACTAATGTAGAGTTGCTGTGAATAACAATATTGTCATTCGTTCTATTGATAATGCTTGGCGCATCCGCCACGGCAGTAATATTAACATCTGCTGTAGCATCGTCAGTTGTTGAACCACCATCACTAATTTGATAACTTAACTCAATTTTACCACTAAAGTCATTTTTTGGCGTAAGCGTCCAAGTGCTGTTATTGTTATCAATAAGCGTTGCATTATTGCCCACCACAGACAAATTGATAATACTCAATTTACTACCAACTACATTGGTTAGTAGTTGTGCTGTGGTAATCGTTAAATCTTGGTCTTCAACACTTGAAAGATTAATCGTTGCATCAGAAACTGTTGTTTTGGTCAATGTTGTGGTGGTTTCCAAATTGCCACGACCATCAGTATAACTGGTAATAACCTTTATATACTTACCAGTGTGTGTCTGTGTTAAAGTTAATTCATCAGTTGTAGCACTAACAATATTTACCCAAACTTCCTTATCAGTTGAATATTGCCATTGGTAACTTAGTTCACCCATACCATCAGCATCAGATAAAGTATTTACTAAGGTTAAAGTTTGCCCTTCTAAGGTCTCACCTTGCAAATAAACACGCCCTTTAGTGTTGGCATTAAAATTATCGTGTGCTTCGTTGATGTGCCACATCGCACCATCAGCAAACATAATGCGTTCAATCACTCTATTTTCTGTTGTATCTTTTAACAAAATACTATCCTGAGTGTTTATAGTGAGTAATAAATCATTACCATTTTTAGTGATACTAACATCGGAGATTCCTATACCATCTCCAAATACAATAGCATCAACACCCTGAGTATCAATAATAATATCGTTGCCATCACCTAGGTTAAAGTTGTAAGTGTCATTACCTGTACCACCATTTAAAGTATCAGCACCTAAGCCACCTATGATAATATCATTACCAGCCTCAGCATGTATGGTGTCATTACCTGCCAAACCTTGTAGAACATTGTCTCCACGGTTGCCAATAATGTTATTATCGTTATTATTGCCTGTTGCATCTATATTTTCATCCCAAAGCTTAACCGCCTCCCTTGTATGAATACTGTAGGCACTATTAACATCAGCTGCTTTTCGGAAAGTGTCAATATCAACAAAGCGATTCATGTCATTAACCTTGCCTCGTCCTGAGTCGCTAATGTAGAATCCCATTAAATCACCAGTGTTAGCATTGTGTACAGCTCCTGTCAAGGTGACGGCGTGATTGACACTGCCATTGCCATTGTAGTTTGAGTCATTCCATAATATGCCAGCATTAACGGACAACATAACACCGCGACCACCTTGAAGTAAGTTGGCAATGCCAGTTTCATTGTAACCTTGGATGACATCATTAGCGATGCCATAGTTGTTTAAAATAGCTTGTTGTTGTAGGTAATTGGAACCACCTAATTGACTAGCAGGTAAACTGGGGTCATTTACCGCCCAGTTGTTGGCAATAGCAGTATTAACCACCTCACTTTCAGATGTAGGGGTGCCTGTTTGGGTGATAAGGTTGGCAATAGAGGTTAATGCACAGGTACCTTGGTAGTTTTCAATAGCATCGCCTTGCATATAATCCAGTTCATTGCGTTTTGGAAAGCCATAAACCAAAACGGCTTCACCATCAACCTGACCTTTTTCCGCCTTAGAGAAGTCAAGCAAGGTTAGGTTTTCTATATTGTCACTTAGGGTGTAAGTAATGCTACTTTGAATAGTGTCCGTACCTTGATTGGCATACTCTACAACACTATCATTAATGTTATCGACATAATAAGTATCATTCCCCAATCCACCAATCATTTCATCAGCACCCGTTACTCCATCAATGATGTTGTTAGCGCTATTGCCAATGATTTTGTTATCAGAGGCATTGCCTGTGCCATGAATATTAAAGCCTTCCAGTAAGCGCAATTCTTCAATATTGGCGTTTAGCAAATAACTGGCGCTAGAAATAACGGTGTCATAACCTTGATTATCTTGTTCGTAAATACTGTCGTTAACGCTATTAATAATGTAGATATCGTTACCCAGTCCACCGACCATGACATCGGCATCTATACCACCATCTAAATAATCGTTTCCTGGTCCACCGATGAGAACATCTTGCCCTGCGCCACCATATAGATGATCGTTATCACTTTCTTCGCCATTGAGTTTCTGTTTGGCTTCGTTACTAGCGGTGAAGCCTGTTAAATAATCATCACCATCGCCACCGTAGAGAATATCATCACCACTTTGACCAAATAAATTATCGTTGCCTGCCTCGCCATAGAGTTTGTCATCACCCTCATTGCCTTGCAGTTCGTCATTCCCAGTGCCACCATAGAGTCTATCATGCCCTAAGCCACCCATTAGGATATCATCATCACCACCACCATTCAGATAGTCGTTATCAGTTTCACCTGTATTTAGACTTTGCTTAACTTCATTTGCCGCAGTGAATCCAAGTAAAAGATCTTTGCCTTCTCCACCCCAAAGTTTGTCGTTTCCTGTTTGTCCAAACAGCCTATCTTCACCATCTCCGCCCATGAGTTCATCGTTACCTTCATTACCTTGAACTTCATCATTGCCACTACCACCCCAGAGTTTATCATTACCTTTTTCACCTAATAAAATATCATTGTTGGCGCCACCGTCTAGGTAATCATTACCCAAACCACCGTATAATTCATCGTTGCCACTACCACCATACAAGCGGTCGTTATCAGTTTCTCCTGTACTTAGGGTTTGTTTGACATTATTACTGGCAGTAAAGCCGACAATAATATCATCGCCTGAACCACCAAGGATGGTGTCATTTCCAACGGCACCAAATATTTTATCGTTACCTTGTTCGCCATAGATTTTATCGTTACCAGCGTAACCAAGTATTTCATCATTTCCCAGACCACCCCAAAGGTTATCACTTCTCTCACTGCCACCCATTAAGTCATCACCATCGCCTGCTAAAAAGTGAGTGATTAAGCTAAGGTCAAAGAAGTCATTATTGTAATAGTCCACATCAAAGGTGTCATCACCATCGGTGCCAATAATGTGACTTTTGTTATTATGGATTTTAATCATGGCAGGATCCCAATAAACGAAGTGCGTCCTTCCATTTGACAAATAATAATAAAGGTGGTCTGTGTCTCTTAGGGTACGGTAGTCGCTGTTTGGCGTGTCTAACTCGTTTGTTTGACTCGTTTGAATAGGCTGTTTGTTAGCAACATGAGCATTGCCACTAACATAGAAAACATATTCACTTTGTTGAATAGGGTGATTAAGTGTGTTGAGATTAACTAACTCCCCCGTATCTAAATGCCCATCTTCGTTAATATCTTGCCATAGACGCAGGATGTTAGTTTCAGATCCTGTTAGTTGTCCATCGTTGTTAGTATCTAGGGCTTGGAGTTGTGCTACGCTTAGTGCTTGGTTGTTGCTATTAATAAGCACCCCTGTATATCGCGCAATACTCTGGGCATTATCATACTGTGCACTTTGAGAATCATAAAAAGCCCCGATTAGGTCAGAATCATGCCGGTCAGTTTGAGAATCATCATAGTTGTAATTATAATCACCCTTTGCATGATTCAACACATAATCTTGGAAGGCATTGAATTCCTCGTGGGTTATCCAGCCCTCTTGCAGTTCTTGGAACATGGCTTGTTCAGCGTTGAATAAATCCCCTATGTCATTAAAAGCAATGGTTGGGGCGTTAACAACCCACTTACCTTGGTCGTTAAGTTCAACGATGTCGTTGCCTTGCCATGGGTCAAGGGCTTGGGTGGTAGTTTCAAAGGTAAAGGCATCAATTGGATTGCCAATTTTTGATTCACGGGCAATAGCCCCTAGTTCGCAGTGCAGTTGTTCTATTTTTTCGCCTGTTAATTGTAATTTATTAAGATTTGGATCGTCTTGCACATAATCAATTATCGGTTGTATGTCGTGGTTACCGAATAAACTAGCAGCCATTATTGCCAATCCTATTAAAGGATTGACAGCCATCATTATTGCACCAATAACAGTATCTGTATCACCCACGGCATCAATTTCCATCTTAGTACCTATATGTGTGCCAATACTACTTACAATTGAACCTTGCTCAACAATATTAGTAAAATTTTCGCCTGTATCTGGTGTGCCTCCAACATCATTAAAAGCATTAGGATACTTTTGCTGAAGTAAGGCAAGATGGGCTTGGTACTTCTTACTTGAGATAATAGCATTCGCACCTGGGGCATCAAGAGTAACGCCATTTAAGCCAAAAGTATAAGCGATGATTTGGGCGATACCGCCGCCTAGGGAGTGTCCTGTGACTGAGAAAGTTTTATTTTGGCTAAAGCCATCTGAGTTCTTAGCTGCAGCATCAATGGTTTTTGCCGCATGGGTCATTGCTTGTTGAAACTGCTCGGAAAAACCGCCTGTCACAAAAGAGAGGTTATCATCCCAGTCATTGAGTCCATTGGTGCCAGCAATAGCAATCACGGTGTGGTTGGGGTGGTTGTCGTTTCGGTAGTTTTGGATTTGCAGACCTGAGTCGAAATTACTTGTTCTTTGGTCATCAGCTACTTCCCAGCCATTGACCCCTCTATCTTTCGCATTTTTCGTATAAACATCCTTAGCTAATAGGGCTAATTCAAGGAGAGTAGTTGAGTTATTGTTATTTTGTGGCATAGTATTCCCTTTGTTGTTATTTATTTTGATTGATTTGATTTTGTGGTAGTGCTAAGACGACCCCTTAATGCTTTAAATAGACTGTTGGGTTCGTATTGGGCTTTATCATAAGTCTCTATACGCTCCATAAAAGAATTAGGAACAGTGATTGAGTGTGCAAGGCTGCCATAATTATATTTAATAGAACCACTTTTGCGCAATGCAGGCTTATCAATTTCTATCTTAATGTCTCTACTTTTGCCAAAACTATCACAAGTCATAGAGCCTGATATGTAATCTAGATTTTTGTAGATATCCCTATCATATTCTAAAAGATGATAATTATTTAGCGGTATTTTACTGCCAGAAACATAAACCACATCCAATCCCAACTTATATTCCTGACCGCGTTTAATGGCACGCCCCCCCCAACCCGGCTCATCATTTATATCTTGAGGAATAAGAACGCTAATGGATTTAACATCTGGCATACCTTCAAGAACACCCAACACCAATGTGTTAACTGTCTCTTTTGAGGCGTTCATTTTCCAGTTACCTACTACGATTGTTTGACGCATAATACTTATCTAATATAGAAATTGAGCAATGTTACTCTAATTAGACACAAAAATCAATCAGTGCTTAGATTTTGAACCAAAATAAAGCGCCAAGGAAACCATTAAAATACCAAGTGAAAAATACACTAAATCTAGCGCACCTGTAAAAGTCATTGACAAAGAAACCTCAAAAAAAGTAACCACTAAAATCATTAAAATGACTTTGGAAAGCTTCGCTTTCAAATCATCAAGCGAATTAATCTCCAATACTTTCGAGCAGTCACTGTTTTTAGCCTCATCAATATCACTAATAAACAGCTCATACAAACCTAACGCAAATATTAACAAAATAGTTGCCAACAAAAATCCATCAATAGAACCCACCGTGTGTGCAACCATTTCAATTTTTAATATTTTTCTAGCCTCAGCCGTTGCGCCTAAATACTCACCTGCATGCATAAACAATGAACCAACATCAATAGCAGTAATCACAAACAACACCAGCGATAACAACAATGAGGAAAGCACTGCTGCAAGCACCATAAAACGCGAATTCCACAAAAACTTTTCAAAATATTTTTCAACCAATTTCATTTATCAACCCTTAATTCAAAAGACAAAAGTTTAGTATATCATTATTTGTTTTAATAAAACAAAAACACGGCTAAAATAATCTTTTAATTGTGCTCACTCAGAAGCCTTATGTCAAAAACTTGGAAAAAATGTTTAGAAACCTTAAAAGATACTGTGCCAGTCGGGCAATTCAGTGTCTGGATTAAACCATTAAAAACACAAGAAAAAAACGGCACTTTAACAATATTGGCACCTAACGATTCAGCGGTAATGTATCTTAAAAAAAACCTAAAACAAAAAATTAAAACTGCTATTGCGCAGCACGATAAAAGTCTGAAGATTTTGATTGGAGTTGTGGCTCAGCCACAGGCAAAAAAGCAACATACAACACCCCTTCTAGATGACTATACTTTTGAAAATTTGGTTTTAGGTAATGCCAATCAAATAGCCTACGGCGCCATTCAACAAATCGCGGAAAACCTTAAAAATTCTCCTTACAACCCTTGTATTGTTTATGGTAGCTCAGGGTTAGGAAAAACACATTTAATGCAAGCTGCAGGACATCTAGTAAAAGAAAAAAAACCTAAAGCCAAAATTATTTATATGCCGTTGATGGATTTTGTTAGAAACATTACCACCAGTCTTCGCCACAATACCATTGAAGATATTAAGTCTTATTACCAATCTGCTGACTTATTGTTGGTAGATGATATTCACTTAATTGCTGGCAAGGAAAAATCTCAAGAAGAATTTTTTCATATTTTTAATTTTTTATTTAATACAAAAAAACAAATTATATTCACTTGTGACCAGCCACCAAAAAATATTAAGTCTTTAGAGGAGCGCTTAAAAACAAGGTTTTCCCAAGGTTTAAACCTACTTTTAAAACCACCAGAATTAGAAATGCGTGCTGCTATTTTACTCAAAAAGGCACATAACGAAAAAATCAATATTGAACTTACCGAAGATATGGCGCTTTATATTGCAGGTAATATAGATTCAAATGTACGAGATTTAGAAGGTGCATTATTAAAGCTTAAAGCATTCATTGATTTTTCTAAACTACCCAATCTTATCATTACCAAAGAGATTATCGATACCGCGCTAGGGGATTTAATTAAACCACAAGCTGTGGATGTTGATATTAACGATATACAAAAAGAGGTTGCCAAACACTACGGCATTACTATATCAGATCTAAGCTCAAAAAGTCGAAAACAACATACTGTTTTAGCGCGACAAGTGGCAATTTTTATAGCACACGAGCTTACAAATTTATCATTAGCAAACATTGGAAAACATTTTGGAAATCGAGACCATTCCACAGTTTTACATGCTATTAAAAAAATTAAATTAAAGGCTGAAGAGACTGAAACAAAAAGTAATTATGAAGTAATTAAATTAAAATTAGCCAACTTATAAACATTATCCACAATAACTTTTCCAACTAACTGTTGATAATTTTAACAACTTAATAAAATATTACATATTGTAAACATAACTCTGAGTTTTTACATAAAATAACTACTAAATTATCAACAACTTAATTTATTGTTTTTAAAAGAAATTACCATGTTTTCAACAAAGAAATACACCCCTAATAATAATAATACTATTTAATTAAGAAAATTACTCATGAATATACAACTTACAGTAGACGAATTACTAGAGCCTTTACAAACAGTCATTGGTGTTGTTGAAAATAAACCAACATTACCTATTCTCTCACATGTGCTAATTCAATTAAAAAATGGCGAACTAACTTTAACCACCACTGATATGGAAATTGAGCTCCACGCATCAAAAAAAATTCAGTCCCAAGAAGAAGTTAGTTTTACAATTTACGCAAAAGATTTGATTGATATTATTCGTAAATTAAAAGAAGACACAGTTATTGAATTTATTATTGAAAAATCTAAAATTTACATGAAAACCAATAGTAATTCATTTGAACTTAATACTTTCAATACACAAGATTTTCCAGAATCACCAAAAATCATTGATAGTGAAACAGTTAATATCAATCGTACTGTTTTAAAAGATCTTATTAAAAAGACATCCTTCTCAATGGGTAACCAAGATATTCGTGCTTATCTAAATGGTTTATATTTTGAAGTAAATAAAGACAATATTATCGTAGTGGCAACAGATGGCCATCGTCTATCAATTGGTGAAATTAAACAAAATAACAATCTAACCAGTCAAAAAACCGTTATCCTACCAAGAAAAGCAGTATCAGAACTAAACAAAATTTTAGAACATGATGGCGATGAAAATATTGATATACATCTTTCAGAAAATTACTTCCATTTAAAAACTGATGGTGCAACTGTGGTGAGTCGTTTAATTGATGGTAATTTTCCTAATTATGCACAAGTAATTCCAACCAACCATGAAAATACAGCGATTATTAATCGTCAAGAATTTTTAGATAATCTACAACAAACTTCAATTTTTGTTGAGGAACGAACCAAAGGAGTTAAATTAGCATTTAAAGACAATCAAATTAATATATTTTCTCATTCAGAACGAGGTCAAGCTAAAGCCAAAGTTGATGTTAAAAATTTCAACAAAGAAACAGATATTGCTTTTAATATTAATTATTTAATGAGTGTTCTAGAAATTTTAACCACTGACGAAATTAATATGGTTTTACCTAGTGAAAACTCTCAATCTTGCCTATTAAGCAGTATTGATGATGAAAGTTATCAATATGTTGTTATGCCAATGAAAATCTAATTTATTGATTTAAGTCTTTATTGTGGCTATTATCAATAAATTATCTATCCATCAATTTCGTAATCTAACTACTCAATATATTACACCTTGTGAAAATATTAATTTGTTTATCGGGGGTAATGCGCAAGGAAAAACCAATCTAATAGAAGCAATCTATTATTTAGGTCACAATCGTTCTTTTAAAACAAAAACCATTAAAGAGGTTATTAGTTTTAATACTGATAAGTTTCAATTGGATGTAGAAATTGATGACAATAGAATAAAACTTGAAAAATCAAAAATCAAAAATACCATTAGTATTAATCAACAAAGGATTACTAACACTTCACAATTAAGTCAAATATTACCCATTCAAATTATCACTCCAGATAAAGGATTTATTGTAAATGGTACGCCTAAAAACAAGCGCTCTTATTTAGATTGGGGAGTGTTTCACGTGAAACCAGAAATCTCTAAAGTCTTTAAAAACTATCATAAGATACTAAAAAATATTAATATTTTATTGGCTAACAATCAAATCAATGAGTTGGATTTCTGGTTTTTAGAACTGGCAAAAACTGCTGCTGTTATCAGTAAGAATCGTTTGGATTATTTACAACAACTTAAACAAATTTCATTATCTAACCAAACTAAAGAACTAGAGTCGTTAATGGATTCATTAGGTGAATTTGATTATCAGTTTTCTTCTGGTTGGCCAAAAGAAGTTAATGAAACTGATGAACAAAGTATTTATCAATATTTAAATAAAAACAAATCTTTTTTATTGCGTGTTAAGCATTTAAATTATGGCCCCCATAAAGCTAATATTGATTTTTCATTTAATGATAAAAGTGAATGCTTTCTTTCAAGGGGCGAACAAAAAACTTTGTCTATTATTTTTTGGCTAACCCAAGTTGTTTTATTATCCAACCTTAAGATAAAACCTATCGTCCTAATTGATGATTTATCATCTGAATTAGATGAAGAAAAAATTAACAGTATTTTGCATTATTTAAAATCCTTAAAAATGCAAACTTTTATAACCGATATTAGTCATAATTTATCTACAATTAATCAAATCAATCCTATGATATTTCAAATTAAAAATGGTGAGATTAAACAAAGCGATTGATTTTTAGTATATTCCTTTTAAATCCACACAATGGTTGAAATAAAAACACAGCCAAAAACCTTATTTTTAGGTTTCTCATGGTATAATTAATTATTTTTTTCGAGCGTCTATGTCTGAAGAACAAACACAAGAATATCAAGCCTCTAATATTAAAGTTTTAAAAGGTCTTGATGCGGTTAGAAAGCGTCCAGGAATGTACATTGGTGATACTGATGATGGGACAGGTTTGCACCATATGGTATTTGAGGTAGTTGATAATGCTATCGATGAGGCGTTAGCTGGGCATTGTTCAAAAATTAATATTATTATTCATGAAGACCAATCGGTATCAGTCTCTGATAATGGTCGTGGTATTCCAACTGATATTCACCCTGAAGAAGGTATAAGTGCAGCTGAGGTTATTATGACAATATTGCATGCAGGCGGTAAGTTTGATGATAATTCATATAAGGTATCTGGTGGTTTACATGGTGTGGGTGTTTCTGTTGTAAACGCCCTATCTGAAACTGTACACTTAACCGTATATCGCGCAGGTGAAATTCACGAACAACATTATACTTTAGGTGTGCCAAATGCGCCAATGGCAGTCACAGGTAAAACAGACGCTACTGGGTCAACTATTCACTTTAAACCAAGTCCTGAAGTTTTTGCGATTACTGAATTTAAGTACGACATTTTAGCCAATCGTGTGCGCGAGTTATCGTTTTTAAATTCAGGTGTTCATATTGAAATTGAAGAGATTGCAACAGGTCGTAAAGATATATTTAAATATGAAGGCGGTATTACTGCTTTCGTTGCACATCTTAACAAAGCTAAAAATCCAATTCATAATGATATTATCACCATCTCAGCTGAACGCGACAATATTGAAATTGATGTTGCCTTGCAGTGGAGTGATGCTTATCAAGAAAGTATTTACTGTTTTACCAATAATATTCCTCAGCGTGATGGCGGTGCTCACTTAGCAGGTTTTAGGGGTGCACTGACACGAACACTGAATAATTATATTGATAATTCAGGCATGGCAAAAAAAGAAAAAGCCGCAATTACTGGTGAAGATACACGAGAAGGTTTAACTGCCATTGTTTCAGTGAAAGTACCAGACCCTAAATTCTCATCGCAAACCAAAGATAAATTAGTATCAAGTGAAGTGCGTGCCCCCGTTGAATCAGCACTTAACGAAAAATTGGGTGAATACCTTTTAGAAAATCCAAGTGAAGCAAAAATCATTGTTGGTAAGATTTTAGAGGCTTCGCGTGCTCGTGATGCAGCGCGAAAAGCTAGAGAGATGACTCGTCGTAAGGGTGCACTTGATATCGCCGGTTTACCGGGAAAATTGAGCGATTGTCAAACCAAAGACCCAGCTGAGAGTGAAATTTTTCTAGTGGAAGGTGATTCAGCGGGTGGTTCTGCCAAACAAGGTCGTGACCGTCGCACTCAGGCGATTTTACCGCTCAAGGGTAAAATCCTCAATGTTGAAAAAGCGCGTTTTGAAAAAATGTTAGGCTCTGCTGAAGTTGGTACTTTAATTACCGCACTTGGTTGCGGTATTGGTAAAGAAGAATATGATATTGGAAAATTACGCTACCACAAGATCGTGATTATGACAGATGCTGATGTTGATGGTGCGCATATTCGAACTTTGCTGTTAACTTTCTTTTATCGTTATTTACCTGAATTGATTGAAAATGGCTATTTGTATATTGCACAACCACCTTTATACAAAATAAAAAAAGGCAAACAAGAACAATATTTAAAAGATGACCAAGAGCTCAATAGTTATTTATTACAAGAAGCGGTGAATGATGCAAACTTATTTACCAATGCACAAGCACCAGCAATTTCTGGTATTGCCTTAGAAACTGCAGTAAAAGATTACTATGAAATAGACAGCATTATTGAGCGTCTATCAAAGAAAATTAATACTGCACTATTGCGAGCCATTGCTAAGATAAGTCCATTAAAAGATTTAAAAGATACGAAGAAAGTAAGTGCTTGGATCGAGCAATTAGAGCAAATTTTATCGCAAGACTTATCTCCAGCACAAAAACACACGGTTGTTTTTAATTCAGCCACTAATGAAATTGAACATACCTTATCAGCGTATGGCGTAGATACGGATGTTGATAATCTTGGTGAATCATTCTTTGCTTCAACAGATTACACAAGTATTAAAAAGTTTGCACAAGAGATTGAAAGTATAATTACCGACGAATCTTTCGTTGAGAAAAAAGAAAAAACCATCAAGGTAAAAAACTTCACAGAAGTGATTACTTTTTTAATGAATGATGCTAAGAAAGGTCAAAGTTTTCAGCGTTATAAGGGTTTAGGTGAGATGAATCCAGAGCAGTTATGGGAAACTACAATGAACCCAGAAAATAGAATTTTATTAAAGGTTAAGATTGAAGATGCTATTGTAGCAGATGAGGTGTTCTCTACTTTAATGGGTGACGAGGTAGAGCCACGCAGAAACTTCATTGAAGACAATGCACTTTCTGTTGATAATTTAGATTTTTAAACGGAGAAATATATGTCAAAAAAAAATCCTGTAATAGTAGTAACTGGCTCATCAGGTGCTGGTACAACTTTTGTAAAGCGTGCATTTGAGCACATTTTTAACAAAGAAGGTATTACGCCATTAATCGTTGAAGGCGACAGTTACCATAAGTATGACCGCGTTGCAATGAAAAAAGCAGTAGCAGTAGCAGAAGCAGAAGGTAATAAGAACTTATCGCACTTCGGTCCAGATGCAAATGAGTTTGATAAGATTGAGAAAACCTTTAAAGATTATGGCACAACAGGTCAATGTGATCGTCGCTATTATATTCACTCTGATGAAGAGGCTGTTGAGCATAATGCAAGACTAAATTCAAATCTTAATCCTGGTGAATTCACTCCTTGGGAAAAAGTTGGTGCTGGTACAGATTTATTATTCTATGAAGGTCTACATGGTGCAGTTGTTACTGATGGCATTGATATGGCACAATACGGAGACCTAAAAATTGGTGTTGTCCCAAGCGTTAATCTTGAATGGATTCAAAAGATTAGCCGTGATAATGCTGAGCGTGGCTATTCAGCAGAAGACACTGTTGATACAATTTTGCGTAGAATGCCTGATTATATCAATTACATCACACCGCAATTTTCTCAAACAGATATCAACTTTCAACGCATTGCCACTGTAGATACTTCCAATCCTTTTATTACCCGTGATATTCCTACGCCAGACGAGTCTCTTGTGGTGATTCGTTTTAAAGATTTAAACAAAACACCGGTTGATTTTCCTACTGTTAAAAGTATGATTGAAGGTTCATTTATGTCTAGACGCAATACGATTGTAGTGCCAGGTAATAAGATGGGTTTAGCGATGGAAATTATTTTGTACCCAATTATTCATGATTTGATTGGTAATAAGTAATTAAATCCATAATGGTTAAAGACCCTAGTCATTTAGCTGGGGTTTTTTTTATTTAAAAGAAAGTAACAAATGAATACAACACAAACACCTTTAAAACCTAGTTTTATTCAATTTTTCATCTATTGGTTAAAGCTCGGTTTTATCAGTTTTGGCGGACCTGCAGGGCAAATTTCAATGATGCACCAAGAGTTGGTAGAGAAGCGTCGCTGGATTTCTGAGCATCGTTTTTTACATGCGCTAAATTACACCATGATATTACCAGGCCCAGAAGCACAACAACTTGCCACTTATATTGGCTGGTTGATGTTTGGTGTGCGTGGCGGACTTGTAGCTGGCATACTGTTTGTCTTACCCTCTTTGTTTATTTTGATCACATTAACATGGATATATCTGAGTTATGGTAATGTGAGTGCGGTAGCAGGAGTTTTGTATGGTATTAAGCCTGCGGTGACCGCTATTGTTTTGTTCGCTGCTTGTCGTATTGGCTCTAAAGCCTTATCAAACAATATTCTAAAAGTACTTGCAGTACTTGCATTTGTTGCGATTTTTGCATTGAAAGTGCCTTTCCCTTATATTGTTTTAAGTGCTGCTTTAATTGGCTATATAGGTGCAAAATTTTTACCTGATACTTTTAAGGCGGGCAAGCATCACGGCAACGGCAAAAACAGTTACGGCCCAGCATTGATTGATGACAATACACCTATTCCTGAACATGCTAAATTTAAGTTGTCGCGTTTAATTGGTTTTTGTGTGGTCGGTGTTGTGCTTGGCATTGCAGTGATGAGTTTTTTGGATAATAAAGTCTTGCATGATATGGGTGAGTTCTTTACTAAAGCTGCACTTGTTACTTTTGGCGGTGCTTACGCAGTGTTGCCTTATATCTACCAAGGCGGTGTTGAGCAGTATGGTTGGCTGAGTAGCACACAGATGATGGATGGCTTGGCTTTGGGGGAAACCACCCCAGGTCCTCTGATTATGGTAGTGGCATTTGTGGGCTTTGTGGGTGCAACTGTAAAAGAAGTTTTTGGCGCAGATTCGATGCTAATGGCAGGTTTTGCAGGTGCATCGGTGGCTACTTTCTTTACTTTCTTGCCCTCATTTTTGTTTATTTTCTTAGGCGGACCAGGGGTTGAAGCCACGCGTGGAGATTTGAAATTCAGCGCACCGTTATCCGCAGTAACAGCGACTGTGGTGGGTGTGATTGTGAATTTAGCGCTATTTTTTGCCCTTGCTACACTCTATCAAAATAACCAAATTGACTGGATAGCCATCGCTATCACTATCATTGCATTCATTGCATTATTTCGCTTTAAAGTTGGAATTATGAGTGTGATTTTCCTGAGTGGCGTCATAGGGTTGGGTATTGTTTATTTTGGTTAAACAAAATTAACTGATTGTTAGCGTGCTACACTCGAACTAATTCTAACAATGGCTCAAAAGAATACATTGCACCCCGTCTACCAGAGAGCTCCATAGAGACTTTTATTAGACCTGCACTTAACAAACCTTTACTAAAACGCGCAGCATTTTGTGTAGAAAATCCACATTTTTTTGACAAACCGTTATTCTTAAGAATAGGGTTGGCAAAGACAAAATCTAACACTTTGACGCTCCATTTAGAGGATAAAACTTCTGTAAATGGAGTCTTCATTTGCTCATAAAGCCCTGTAATTTTTTCAGCAGTATCTAGATTTCTGAGAACTTGTTGTTCCACCGCAGTAAAAAAGAAAACACACCAAGAATCTCAATCGTTATTTTTAGAATCCCCCTCATAATATCAACATACAAGTCTTTATTTTATTCCAAATAGGCGCTCATATAAAAATGTGGCTGAGAGATTAAACCCAACGACCATAGCATGAGGGTAATTAGTCGCCCCTTAAAAACCACCCCAAACCAAACCAAAACCACCCATTTTCCCAACCATCTAAATCAACAAAACTGCTTTTTATCCAGCACCACAAAAAACCTTAGGTATTTTACAAAAAATAAGCCCAGTTTTTGCCAAAACAAAAAAATAGTGGCTATCACCAGCCATTTTCTCAAATTCCAAGCACAGGCAGCCATTAAAACATTAATCTCATCACCAACTTGCCCTTTGAGTAGGTTTCTAGAGAGTCTAAAATCTGATTTAAGATGTCCGATAATCGGCTCAATCGCTGCGCGTCTTTTACACAGTTTGCGCTTTTTGTCTCGTTGATAACGATTGTCTCGCTTAAGGGCTTTTTTAGGCA
>NZ_UEXF01000055.1:53101-96398 GCF_900127505.1 thiotrophic endosymbiont of Bathymodiolus puteoserpentis (Logatchev)
CACAAGTTTATCATCATCCTTCACGCACTGGATTATATCGTTGCAAATGTTGCCAAACCCAATTCAGTATTCGTAGTAACACAGTGATGCATGCCAGCAAAATACCGTTAAGAAAATGGCTTTATGGTATGTATTTAGTTGTGACTGCTCGCAAGGGTATATCCAGTTACCAACTTGCAAAAGAACTGGGTATTACCCAAAAATCCTCATGGTTTATGGGGCACAGAATACGCAAGGCTTGCAAAAATAACGACGCTATTCTTTCTGGAATAATTGAAATGGATGAAACCTATATAGGCGGTAAAGAGAAAAACAAACACCAACATAAGAAAACTCAAGGCACACAAGGCAGAAGCACAAAAACCAAAACCCCTGTGGTTGGCATGCGCTCTCGTGGTGGCATGCTCGTTGCTGCCAAAATGGATAAAGTCAATAGTGCCAATATTCAGACTATGATTGATAAGCATGCTGATGCCAATGCCACGCTTTGCACTGATGAAGCAACAATATATAAAGGCATAGAGGGCTATAAACAGCTAATGGTCAATCATTCTGCTGGGCAGTATGTTAACGGTATTGTGCATACTAATGGCATTGAGAGTGTTTGGGCGTTATTAAAACGCGGTTATCATGGTGTATTTCATCATTTTTCAGATAAACATATCGGGCGTTATGTTGATGAGTTTGTTTTTAGGTTGAATGATGGCAATGTTAAACGATCGACACTGGATAGAATTGATTCAATTGTGTCTGGATTTAGTGGTAATAGACTGTCTTATAAGATGTTGGTATTAATGTAAGTTAGTCCCTTATTTTTTATATCAAAAAAATAAATTTTACACCAACAAGGTTATTTGTTAATAATTTTTTGAATATTTTGATAGACAAATAGTTTTATTCATCATTAATGAACAACAATATTGATCAACTTATTTGGCACAACAATAACCTTGATTACGGTTTTGCCATCAATGAATTTAGCCACATTCTCGTCAGCTAGAGCTTGTGCCTCCACTTGTGTTTTACTAGTATCAGCATGTGTTATTAGTTTAGCGCGCAGTTTGCCATTAACTTGAACGATAATTTGTACCTTATCTTGCACGAGAGCGCTCTCGTCAATACTTGGCCAAGGTTCATTGATAATCGCTGTCTTATGTCCCAATTCTTGCCACAGGTGATGACATAGATGTGGTGCAATCGGACTGAGAGTTTTAAGTAAGATATGCAATGATTCCTTGCGCACTACCATTGAAGTGTCTGTGGTATCAGTGAACTTTGATAGTGTGTTGCTAAGCTCCATGAGTGCGGCAATCACTGTGTTAAACAGGTGTCTGCGCTCCATATCATCAGTGATTTTTTTGAGTGTTTGGTGGGTTTTAAAGCGAATATTTTGTTGGGTTTCATTGAGATTGTCTAAAGAGCCAACAGGGTTGCTTACTTGGTCTTTTATAAAGTCTTTGACTAAACGATAAACCTTGTTAATGAAGCGGTGTGCGCCTTCTAGTCCAGAATCGCTCCACTCTAAATCTTGTGTCGGTGGGGCAGCAAATAAGATAAACAAGCGCACTGTATCTGCACCATACTGGGCTATCATTTCTTGTGGGTCAACTGTGTTGCCTTTGGATTTACTCATCTTAGCGCCGTCTTTTAAGACCATGCCTTGTGTGAGTAAGTTTTTAAAGGGTTCATTATTTTCAACCAAGCCTTCGTCTCGCAGTAATTTGTTGAAAAACCGTGCGTACAAAAGATGCAGGATTGCATGCTCGATACCACCAATGTATTGGTCTACACCACCACCTTTTAACCAATAGTTAGCGCGCTCATCTAACATTGCTTTGCTATTATCTTTGCAGGTATAGCGGGAAAAATACCAAGAAGACTCAAAAAAAGTGTCAAAGGTGTCAGTTTCACGCTGTGCTGCTTTGCCACATTTTGGGCAAGTGGTTGTATAAAATTCTGGCATTTTCTTAATCGGTGAGCCAACACCATCAAAGCTCACTTCTTCAGGGAGAACAACGGGTAGGTCGCTCTCTTCCACAGCCACTGAGCCACAACTTGGACAGTTAATAACAGGGATTGGACAGCCCCAATAGCGTTGACGCGATACACCCCAATCACGCAGACGATAGTTGGTTTTTTTACTGCCTAGGTTTTTATTCTCAAGGGTCTTGGCAATCTTATCAAAAGCTTGGTCAAAACCTAAACCATCAAACTGCCCAGAATTAAATAAAACCCCCTTATCAGTAATAGCGCCTTCATTGGTGTTTTTGTCTTTATTGATAACTTGCTTGATGTTGATGTTGTATTTTTTGGCAAACTCATAATCGCGTTCATCGTGTGCTGGAACACTCATTACTGCACCTGTACCGTAGCCCATGAGTATAAAATTGGCAATCCAAATTGGCACCACCTCACCCGTAATCGGGTGAGTGCATTTAAGCTCTGAATCAATGCCTTTTTTCTCCATGGTTTCCATAGCGGCTTCAGAAGTTTCCATAGCCTTGCATTCATCAATAAAGGCTTGCACAGCAGGGTTGTCTTTGCCAGCCTCCAGTGCCAAAGGGTGTTCGGCTGCAATTGCCAAATAAGTAACACCCATCAGCGTATCTGGGCGTGTGGTGTAAACACTTAGCGTGTCAAAATTTTTTCTGGTGAAGTCGATTTCTAAACCGATTGATTTACCAATCCAGTTCTTTTGCATGGTTTTAACTGCATCGGGCCATCCGTCTAACTTGTCTAAACCCTCTAATAGTTCATCAGCGTAATCAGTGATACGCATAAACCATTGAGAGATTTCTTTTTTTTCAATCAGTGCATCTGAGCGCCAACCGCGTCCATTAATCACTTGCTCATTGGCGAGCACTGTTTGGTCTACAGGGTCCCAATTAACAACCGAATTTTTCTTATATACCAAGCCCTTTTCAAAGAGTTTAACAAATAGCCATTGTTCCCAGCGATAATATTGCGGGTGGCAGGTTGCTAATTCACGAGACCAATCATAGCCAAAACCCAACTCGGTAAGCTGTTGGCGCATATAGTTAATATTTTCATAAGTCCATTTTGCAGGCGGTACTTTGTTTTTAAGTGCAGCATTTTCAGCAGGCAAGCCAAACCCGTCCCAACCAATCGGCTGCAGTACATTTTTGCCTTGCATTTTTTGATAGCGAGCAATGACATCACCAATACTGTAATTACGCACATGCCCCATATGTAGGCGACCTGAAGGGTATGGAAACATACTTAAGCAGTAAAACTTTTCTTTTGAATTATCCTCAATAGCTTCAAATGACTTGTTTTCTTGCCAATATTTTTGTGCTTGTGCCTCAATTTCTTGAGCGTTATATTCTGAATTCATAGTTTTATTTTGAGTTACAAGGCGAAATAGCAGAGTGGAGCTCCAGTGTGCCAACCAGTTCATCGACACCACTTAGATTGTTGTTTGTGAGATATTGACTAATACCATCGTTGATTTTATTGCATACCAAAGGGTCATAAAATAATGCTGTGCCAACACCAACAGTGGCTGATCCCGCAATGATAAATTCAATCGCATCATTTGCACTCATAATACCGCCTTGACCAATAATCGGCACATTGTGATTTTTACTAATCTGATAGACTTGATGCACTTTGAGTAGCGCAACGGGTTTGATAGCAGGACCTGACAAGCCACCTTGGTTATTGCCAATAATAGGTCTGCGTGAGTTGGTATCAATTGCCATACCCATGAGTGTGTTAATGACGGCCAAACCATCTGTGCCTGCATCAATACAACGCTGTGCGCTATTAGCGATGTCAGTTTGATTAGGCGAGAGTTTGGTGATGATTGGCTTTGTTGTGTTTTGGCGACAAATCTCAACCACACGATAGGACATATCAGGGTCGTTACCAAATGCCACCCCCCCTTCTTTGACATTTGGGCATGAAATGTTGATTTCTATAGCGTCAATATCAGTGTTATTAAAGCGTTTGGCAATTTCACCGTATTCTTGGACAGACGAGCCTGAAATATTAATGATAAAACGAGTTTCAGTCTTATCTAACTTAGGCATAATGTCGTTAATGACAGCATCGCTACCTGGATTTTGCAAACCGATGGCATTAATCATGCCTTCGGGTGTTTCACAGACTCTATGTGGGATATTGCCAAGGCGTGGCTCAAGTGTCGTGCCTTTAAGGCAGATTGCACCCACATCTTTATTGGAAAAGCCTTGAATGCGGGTATATTCTTCGCCAAAGCCAACACAGCCTGAAAGCAGGATAATTGGTGAGTCTAGCGATATTCCACAGAACTTAGTTTTTAAGTTATTATGCATAGGCGCTATTATACATTTTTTGTTAAAATCATTCACTATGAAAGGATTGTTTATCAGTGGCAGTGGTACCGATGTTGGAAAAACATTTGTTGCCAGTTATATTATTCAAGCGCTTAATGCAAAATATCGCGTTGTGGCTAGAAAGCCAATTGAGAGTGACTGCGTCAAAACTAGTGATGGTTTGTTGCCAAAAGATGCAGTGCTATTAAATAATGTCTGTACCAACCCAGAGCCGATTGATGCAGTTTGTCAATTTAAATTTGAAGCCTGTGTGAGTGGTGAAAAAGCCAGTACAGAGCAAGGTTTGAGTGTTATGCTTGAGGATTTGGTTAAGGCGGCACAACCAAGTGGCGGTGATGATTTTGTGGTGATTGAGGGTGCGGGCGGACTATATTCACCCATTGCACAACAAGTGTTAAATAGTGAGCTTGCTATTGTTGTTAATTTACCTATTGTTATTGTTGTTAAGGATGAGTTGGGCGCTATTAATCAGGCGTTACTCAGCATAGAGGCTGCTAAAAAGCACAAGCTCAATATTGCAATATTGGTGTTAAATCAAATAACACCCAACAACTTAGACAATGCCAAGGCACTCAGTGCTTATACAGATGTTGATGTGGTGGTTTTTAACAAAGACAATTTAGACGGCTTTAATGCCAAGGTGTTGACACTAATCTAATACGCTCAGATTGGTTTTTTTAGGTTTGTCTGTGTCAGTGGGCTCGGCTTTGTTTTCAAAAAACATACCTTCACCATTTTCACCCGTATAAATTGTTAGCACTGCATCAGTAGGTACATATATGTCTTGAGATTTTCCATCAAAGCGTGCTTTGAATAAAATCGCTTCATTGTTTATCATCAAGGAGGTGGTCGCATCGCTACTGATATTGAGTACAATTTTGTCTTGTTGAATAAAGGGTTTGGGTACAACGACATCAGATTTTGAACAGTCAACCAAAATATGTGGCGTAAACCCACTGTCTTCCATCCATTCATGATAAGCGCGAATCAAATAAGGTACGACTGATGCCATGACGGTATTTTTAAGCGTTATATTCCTTTTCGCAATCGGTCAAACTTTCTTTAAAGCTTTCTCTTGCAAACAAGCGGCTTGCATAGTCAGTGACCGCTTTTCCAGGTTTTCCTAAATCAATATCAAGTCTTTTTAAGCGCCATAATAATACAGCTAAACAAGCGTCAACAATTGTCATATCGTTGCTCTTAAAGAAAGGTTGGTGTGCAAACAAAGGCACTAATTCAATTAGGCTGCTTTTAAGTGTTTTTCTTGCGTTGTCGGCATCTTTTTTCGCGCCTGTTTCGATAGTATTTGCTAATTCAAACCAGCTATTAACTGCCCTTGTAAATCTAAAGATTAGCAAGCGTTTTTCTGATTTTTCAATTGGGTCAACGGGTAATAATGGCGGGAACGGAAAGCGCTCATCTAAGTATTCCATAATGACAGAAAGGTCATATAAAACAATATTACGGTCAAACAATGTTGGTAATGTTGGGTAAGGCATTAAATCTAGGATTTCTTCAGGAATTTCTTCAGTTTTTAGATTGGCAACTTCTCTTTCGATGTTCTTTTCTGCCATAATGAATCGCACTATATGAGATTCCATTTCGCTAGCAGAAGAGTAAAGAATGGTTGAAGATGGGTTTGGTTTACTTAACATATTGAGTTATCCTTAAAAATAAAAAACAGCGTCATTACTAGAACACTGAGTTGGTGTATTAGAGAAAATGAGACTAATTAATCCTTGGCGCGCCATTTGCCATATTTCACATCTTTCCAGTATTCTTTTTTCATTAAATAAGCAAGGATAAATAAAATAAACAAGAAGCCCAACACTTTGTAACCTAGGTCAACGCGTACTAGTTTTGCGGGCTCACCAACATAATCTAAGAAATTGGTAATATCCCTAACATCTTGGTCAAATGCTTCTGGTGACTTGGTCTTTTTAAGTCCCCATAAAACATCTGGCATAGAGGCGTTAACCAGTACTTTGTTGTTTACACCAAAGGGGCGAGAGTCATCTTTGTAAAAACTATGCAGGTAAGTATAAATCCAATCTGTACCTTTAGAGCGAGAGACCAAAGACAAGTCTGGCGGTGTTGTGCCAAACCAAACTTCTGCCCCCTTTTTCGACATTGATGAAATGATTTGATTGCCAATTTTTGCATCGCCAAAGATTAGGTTTTTTTCAACATCGGCATCAGAAATATTAAGGTCTTTGCCGATGCGGTTGTAACGCATAAACGAAATTGAGTGACAACCTGAGCAATAGTTCATAAATAACTTTGCACCATTTTGCAGTGATTTTTGGTCATTGATATTGGTATTTGCATAGTCTAGATGTACATCTGCACTAGCCAATACATTGAATGAAATTGCTAAGCCTGCTAAAACAGACACTGTTGTTGTTAATAATTTTTTCATGTGTTACTCCGTTACCCGTTCAGGTACTTGTTTGGTTTTCCCGATTGAAGTAAACCACGGCATCAAAATAAAGAAGCCAAAATATAAAACAGTGAAAACTTGTGCTAATTTGGTGTTAGTATAGTTTACTGGCTCCATTCCTAGCCAGCCAAGCGTGATAAAACTAATGACAAAGACGCCTAGTGCAACCTTATAAGGCCATGATCGATATCTAATTGACTTCACTTTAGAGCGGTCCAACCATGGTAGTGCTAATAGAATTAGTAGCGCTGCAAACATACCCACAACCCCTGGGAATTGTGAGCCAAACATAGGTGGAATTGCTCTTAATACTGAGTAGAAAGGTGTTAAGTACCAAAGTGGTGCAATGTGCTCAGGTGTCTTGAGTGGGTTTGCTTCAATAAAATTAGCATGTTCTAAGAAGTAACCGTTCATTGCTGGTGCAAAGAATACTACTGCTGAGAAAATCATCAAGAATACCACCACACCAACGATGTCTTTTACGCTGTAGTATGGATGAAACGGAATACCGTCTTTTGGGATGCCATTTTTGTCTTTATTCTCTTTAATCTCAACCCCATCTGGATTGTTTGAACCAACCGTATGTAATGCTACGATGTGTAGGAATACCAGTATTACCAAGATAAGCGGCAATGCAATAACATGCAATGAAAAGAAACGGTTTAGCGCAGGGTCACCTACTGCGTAGTCACCTAAAATCCATGTCAATAGGTCGGGACCAATCAAGGGCACCGAGCCAAATAATGAGATAATCACTTGTGCGCCCCAATAAGACATTTGCCCCCACGGCAATACATAGCCCATAAAAGCCTCAGCCATTAATGCAATGTAGAGCACCATGCCAAGAATCCAAATGAGTTCACGCGGTGCTTTGTATGAGCCATAAAGCAAGCCACGATACATATGCAAGTAAATCACCACGAAGAATGCCGATGCGCCTGTTGAATGTATATAGCGAATTAACCAACCCCAGTTAACATCACGCATAATGTATTCAACCGATGCAAAGGCTTTTAATTCGTCAGGTTTAAAATGCATGGTTAGAAATATTCCTGTAACGATTTGCATTACTAATACCAGCATAGCTAACGAGCCAAAGAAATACCAAAAGTTAAAGTTTCTTGGTGTGTAATATTCTGCTAAATGCTCGTTCCAAACTTTAGTTAGCGGGAATCTTTGATCAATCCAGTTTTTATTATTATCCATAATGCTAAGTGAGTTTGTTAGATTTAAAAATAGGGGTTACTTCGTGCTCTTCTGGGCTAACACCAATTTGAATGAGTGTGTCTGATACGAAGTGGTAAGGCGGAATCACCAAATTAGTGGGTGCAGGAACACCTGTGTAAACACGCCCTGCCAAGTCAAATTTAGAGCCATGACATGGGCAATAAAACCCACCTTTCCAAGCATCACCACCAAGGTCGGCAGCACCAATTTCAGGGCGGTGAGTTGGCGAACAACCCAGATGGGTGCAAACGCCAATAATGACAGCAATATCAGGATTAATTGAACGATAAAGGTTTTTGGCGTATTCTGGTTGCTGAGAGGTTTTTAAACTGTTTGGGTCAGTCAACATGCTATCCAATGTGCTTAAATTTGAAATAGTGGTTTTGTCGCGTTTGAAAATCCAAACCGGTTTTTTACGCCATAACACACGCACCAATTGCCCCTCTTCAAGTTTGCTGATATCAACTTCAACGGGCGCACCCGTAGCTTTTGCTCTAGCAGATGGATTCCATGTTGATAAAAATGGCCATGCCACAAAACCAACGCCAACAGCACCAACCACGCTTGTTGCGTTGGTTAGGAAGCGTCTTTTCTTAAGGTCTATTGTTTGTTCCGACATAAGATTGCTATTCCTTTTTGAAAAAATGATGAATATAAAAACCCAATAATTATAATGTATATCAGCTTTATTGAATTAACTTATTCTAATATTCTTTCAAATCAATTTTGATAACCACTTTTTCTATGTGAATAAGTGACTCTATTTGTTTTACTGCATTTAGCAAGATATCGTTTTGTTTTTGCGCGCGAAAAATTATCGCTTGATTGTCAGTGACAAAAATAGCGGTGTTGTTTTCAATGGCGCACAAAGATAGCAATGCAAATTGTTCTGGCAAGTGCACTGAGAGTTGTTCGTTGAGACGATTTAAGGTTCTAGCTTTCTGAAACAATTGCCCTAACGCTCCTTTCGGAGTAAATTTTGATAAGTTTGTTATTTTTTCTGACACGGGCGTTTTAACTTATATATATTGCGTTATCTGTGGGAAAATAGAGAAAATTTTAAAATCATATTTCAATAAACATACAATGAGCATTATAAATAAAATTGCCACTAAAATTGTCGGCTCTCGCAATGATAGACTAATAAAAAAACTAAGCAAGGTAGTTGAAGGCATTAATGTACTTGAACCTGAGTTGCAAGCTTTGGATGACAAAGCATTAAGCGCTAAAACACAAGAACTTAAGCAAAAATTGGAAAATCAAGCAACATTAGAGTCTCTGTTGCCAGAAGCATTTGCAGTGATTCGTGAAGCCAGCGTTAGAGTGCTAGGGCTCAGACACCACGATGTGCAAATGATCGGCGGCATGGTGTTACATGACGGCAATATTGCTGAGATGGGTACGGGCGAAGGCAAAACTTTAGTGGCAACTTTGCCCGCTTATCTAAACGCACTGACTGGCAAGGGTGTCCATATCGTTACGGTGAATGATTATTTGGCAGCGCGTGATGCGCAGTGGATGGGCAAAATATTTGATTTTTTAGATTTAAGTGTTGGCGTTATCACCTCAGACATGCTGCCAGAAAATAAAAAAGTCGCTTACGATTGTGACATTGTTTATGCAACGAATAACGAGTTAGGTTTTGACTATCTAAGAGACAACATGGCGTTCACTACTGAGCAAAAAGTACAGCGTGAACTTAATTTTGCTATTATTGATGAGGTTGATTCTATTCTAATTGATGAAGCCAGAACGCCACTTATTATCTCTGGACCAGCAGACGATTATTCTGAGATTTATCAGGCGATTAACCACATGATTCCAAACTTTACCAAACAAACTGAGAGCGGTGAAGGTAAAGAGGTTGTGGTTGAAAAAGTGGGTGATTACACCGTTGATGAGAAGCATCAGCAGGTGTTTTTGACTGATGAGGGGCACGCTAAAGCAGAAAATTTATTAATTGAAGTTGGTGTCTTACCAGAAGGCGTGAGTTTATATGACGCTAGCAATATTTTGCTGATGCAACATATTAATTCAGCGCTGCGTGCGCATGTTTTGTTTCATAAAGATGACAACTATATTGTTGATGGCGATGAGGTGGTGATTGTTGATGAGTTTACTGGTAGAACGATGCCGGGGCGTCGCTGGTCTGAAGGCCTGCATCAGGCGATTGAAGCCAAAGAAGGTGTGAGCATTAAAAATGAAAATCAGACCTTAGCGTCGATTACTTTTCAAAACTATTTTAGACTCTACAATAAGCTCTCAGGTATGACAGGTACAGCAGATACTGAGGCGGTTGAATTTCAAGCAATTTATAATTTAGAAACTGTGGTTGTGCCACCGAATAGGGCGTCATCACGAGACGATATGTCTGACAAAATTTATCTAACATTAGATGAAAAATTAGAAGCAATCGCTCAAGATGTAGAAGGCTGTCAAAAGACAGGGCAGCCTGTTTTAGTAGGCACAAGTAGTATCGAAAATTCCGAAGCTATTTCAGCGCTGCTGACGCAAAAGAAAGTCAAACACGAGGTTTTAAACGCTAAACAGCATGAGCGTGAAGCGCAAATTATTGCCAACGCAGGTGCGATTGGTGCGGTGACAATTGCGACTAATATGGCAGGTCGAGGCACGGACATTGTACTGGGCGGCAAATTAGCAGAAGATGCAACCGATGCGCAAAAACAAGATTGGCAAAAACACCATGATGATGTGATTAAAGCGGGCGGATTGCATATTGTGGGTACCGAGCGTAACGAGTCTCGTCGTGTGGATAATCAGTTGCGTGGTCGTTCTGGTCGTCAAGGTGATGTAGGTTCAACGCGTTTTTATCTATCTTTAAAAGACAATTTAATGCGTATTTTTGCCAGTGAAAAAATGGCGGCGATGATGCAGCGATTGGGCATGGAAAAAGGCGAAGCGATTGAGCACAAGATGGTGAATCGCGCTATTGAAAATGCACAGAAAAAAGTCGAAGAAATGAACTATGACGCGCGTAAAAACCTTTTAGAATATGATGATGTGTCAAATGACCAGCGTAAGATTGTTTATAAATTACGCGATGAATTGATGGACTCTAACGATGTGCAAGATAGATTTATTGCTATTCGTCAAGAGGTTATTGGTGATTTGTTTGCTGATTACATTTCCCCAGCACAAGCTGAAGAAGATTGGGATGTTGAAGGTCTACACAATGTTTTAAAGGCAGATTATGCGGCAGATTTTCCGCTACAAGAATGGCTGGATGAAGGTGTAGATGTAGATGAATTGGAATCAAGAATTTCCCAAGGTTTGGGGCAAATTTGTGATTATAAAGAAGAGATTGTGGGTGGTGAGCAAATGCGTGGCTTTGAAAAAGCAGTGATGCTGCAAACCTTGGATCATTTTTGGAAAGAGCATTTGGCAGCGATGGATTATTTGCGTCAAAGCGTGAGGTTGCGAGGCTATGCACAGAAAAATCCAACGCAAGAATATAAGCGTGAGTCTTTTGCAATGTTCGAAACCCTGTTAAACACGATTAATATTGAGATTGTTAAGGCGCTTTCCAGTGTGGCCATTGATGAGAACACTAGCGCTGAGAATGTAGAGCAACAAGACAATAGCGACATATCAGCGATACACAGCAATCCTCTGGGGGGAAACACACAGCACGAAGCTGTAGCAATGGAAAATACAGATAGCGAGACCCCAAATGATTCGCAAACTTATCAACGCAGTGGTGCGAAGATAGGGCGTAATAACCCTTGCCCTTGTGGCTCAGGCAAAAAATACAAACAATGCCATGGCAAAAGCTAGTGCCTATATAGGACTAATGTCAGGCACCAGCATGGATGGTGTTGACGGTGTTATACTTGACGAGCGTCAAAAAATTATTACCTCAGCTTATACGGCGTACTCCATAGAGCTAAAAACACGCTTGCAACAATTAAGCCAAACTGGAAGCACCTCTTTGGCAGACTTGGCGCAAGTTGATATTGAGGTGGCACAAATATTTGCACAAACTGCCAATCAACTATTAACGCAAAGCTCATTGAATAAGGGTGACATCCGAGCGATCGGCTCTCATGGACAGACTATCTACCATCAAGGCAGCAAGTATTCTATGCAAATCGGACACGGCGCACTTATTGCTGAGCAAACAGGCATTACCACAGTGGCAGATTTTCGTATGCAAGATATTGCCACTGGCGGGCAAGGCGCACCACTCACGCCGGCATACCACCAATATATGCTTAATGGCAAAGAGGGTGTGATTATTAATTTGGGTGGTATTGCCAATATTACGATTGTTAAAAACAATGAGGTGTTTGGATTTGACACAGGCCCTGCCAATACATTATTAGATAATTGGGTAAAGAAAAATAAAGGCACAAATTATGACCGAGACGGACTGTGGTCTCGTTCTGGAGTGGTTGATTCAGTATTACTAGACTCAATACTTGCAGATGATTACTTTCAGCAAAAGTACCCCAAAAGTACAGGACCAGAATACTTTAACCTAGACTGGCTATCACAACACTTAACAAGTGCTGAGACACCTGAAGATGTGCAAAGAACCCTGATAGAACTAACGGTAATGAGCATTTCTGTAAGTATCCCTAAGGGAGAAGATGTCTATTTATGCGGCGGCGGTGTACATAATTTGTTTTTATGCGAACGCCTAACTTATCAAAATCCTGAGAGTGAAATCTCAGTGACTGATGATTTAGGCGTGCCAGTGGATTATGTAGAAGCGGCGGCTTTTGCTTATTTTGCCAAACAAACAATGAATGGTGAGCCATCAAACCTACCGCTGGTAACCGGCGCTAAAGGCAGGCGGATTTTAGGTGCAATTTATCAAATTGATAAGAATATTCTATGATAGACACTTTAGAAAGATTATTAGCAGAAGGCATGGAAACAGAAGTGTTAGAGTTTAAAACAGCCGAACGCACTTTTCAAGCAGATAAACTAGGAAAATATTTTTCTGCACTTAGCAATGAAGCCAATCTTGCCAATAAATCTTGTGCATGGTTGATTTTTGGTGTTAACGATGACCGTGGTATTGTTGGCACACAAATCACCGACCAAACATTAAATGAATATAAGCGAGAAATAGCAAATAGTACCTCGCCAACATCTAATTTTATAAAAATTCATCGTGTTGATGTTAAAGATAAACAGGTGTTAATGTTTCAAATTCCACCTGCGTCAAAGGGCGCGCCAACCAGTTGGAAGGGTCACCATTATGGTAGAGATGGAGAAAGTTTGGGCGCGCTTAATATAGAAGAATTAGAGCGAATTATACGACAAAATATTGCCTTTGACTGGAGCGCAAAAACTATTGATAATGCTACAATTGAAGATCTTTCTACAGAAGCGATCGTTCTAGCACGAGAGCAATTTTTGACAAAAAATCCTAATTTAGCAACAGAGATAAACTTGTGGAATAATGCCAAATTTCTAGACAAGTCCAAGGTTACTATTAAGGGAAAAATAACCAATACTGCGATACTACTGCTTGGAGAGCCAGAATCTGAACATTTTATTAACCCCGCTGTGGCGAAAATCACTTGGATATTAAAAGACAAGGACAACCTTGAAAAAGATTATGAACACTTTAGCTGCCCATTGCTGGCGAATATTGATAATGTTTATGCGAAAATTAGAAATTTAAAATACCGTTATTTACCAGAAGAGACTTTATTCCCTGAACAGACCAATCAGTTTGACCCTTATATTATTCGTGAAGCATTAAATAACTGTATTGCCCATCAAGATTACACACTTGGCGGAAAAATTAATGTGGTGGAAAGGGAAGACGGTATTTTGACTTTTATTAACTCAGGTGGATTCATTCCTGAAAGCATAGAAAAAGTTCTTGAGGTAGATGCGCCCGAAACTTGTTATCGCAACCCATTTTTAGCAGACGCTATGGTTGGTTTAGGTATGATTGACACCATTGGTAGTGGTATTAAAAAAATGTTTAAGCTGCAAGAGGACAAGTTCTTTCCTTTACCAATATATAGCTTAGGTGACAACAAAGTCAAAGTAAAAATTATTGGTAAAGTACTGGATGTGAACTATGCGCGCAGACTTGCACAATCAAAAAATGATTTAACTTTACAAGAGATTATTTTGTTAGATAAAGTCGCTAAACGCCTACCTTTGTTGAATACCGAGGTTAAGGTGTTGAGGCGTAAGAAGTTGATTGAGGGGCGCAAGCCTAACTTTCATATTTCATCCTTTATTGCAGAATCAACAGGTGGAAAATCTGTTTATATTAAACACAAAGGTATTGACAATGATTACTGTCAAAAAATGATACTTGATTTTTTAAAAAAATTTAAAAACGGCAGACGACAAGATTTTGAAGAAATGCTGTTAGATAAGTTGCCTGATGTATTAAACAAACAACAAAAAAGAAACAAGGTTCGGAACAACCTACAAAGTTTAAAAAAACAAAAACTAATAGAGCCATATGGCAAGTCATGGAAAATGTCTAAACCTAAAAGTTAGACATTTTTTAGACATTTTTTAGACATTTTTTAGACATTTTTTTATTAAATGATAGTTGTATAAAGACTTTAAGGTAATGTTTAAAAATAAAAATAAATTTTAATTAGACAAACTTTAAGTAAAAAAACAATGATTTTTGAACAGATGAAACAACAACAAATAACCTTAATTAAACCAGATGATTGGCACCTACATGTGCGTAATGGCGAAGCGTTAAAATCAGTCATTGGCATGAGTGCCAAACAAATGGGCAGAGCGATTATTATGCCCAATCTAAGCCCACCTGTGACGGATGCAAATGGTGCGAATGCGTATCAAGAGGAAATCCTTAATGCTTTGCCAAAAGACAGCGTGTTTAAACCCTTGATGGTTTTGTATTTAACTGACAATACCACATCTAAGGTAATTACTCAGGCTTATAACGCAGGCGTGGTGGCAGCAAAGCTATATCCTGCAGGTGCAACCACTAATTCTGATAGTGGCGTGAGTAATATTAAAAATATCTATCGTAGCTTAGAGACAATGCAAAAACTGGGTATGCTATTATTAGTGCATGGTGAGGTAACGCGTAGTGAGGTGGATATTTTTGACCGTGAAGCGGTATTTATTGATGAGGTTTTAAGTCAGACGGTGAACGACTTCCCTAAATTGAAAATTGTATTTGAGCATATCACCACTAAAAATGCAGTAGATTTTGTGCGTGAGAGTGGTGATCGTATTGCGGCAACTATCACACCTCAACATCTTTTAAATAATCGTAATGATATGTTAGTGGGCGGTATTAAGCCACATACTTATTGTTTGCCTGTGTTAAAACGAGCTGAGCATCAGCGTGCACTCGTTGAGGTGGCAACCAGTGGCAATCCTAAGTTTTTCTTAGGTACAGATTCTGCACCACATGCCAAAACTGATAAAGAATCTAGTTGTGGTTGTGCAGGCGTATTTTCTGCACCACATGCTATTGAACTTTATGCGCAAGCATTTGACCAAGCAGGTGCAATAGATAAGCTGGAGGGCTTTGCTTCAAAATTTGGTGCAGATTTTTATGGTTTGGCGTATAATACAAGTACCATTACTTTGAAAAAACAAGATTGGATCGTGCCAGCAAGTTATCCTTTCATAAGCGGCGATATTGTGCCATTTATGGCAGAAAAAATGCTTAATTGGAAAGTGGTTTAATTCGTCAAATAATCTTTGGCATTTTGAACATCGAGCTCAATTTGTTGTTTTAACGCTTTAAAATCATTAAAATTTCTCTCATCTCTAATCTTGTGTTTAAAGGTGATTTTCGCCTCAAGTCCGTACACTTTCTGGTTAAAATCAAAGAGAAACACTTCCAACAGAGTTTTCTTGTCACCAATTATTGGGCGATTGCCGACACTACATACACCTTGATAAGTAGTACCATCCAGATCAATAGTTACAGCAAATATTCCATAAACTGGGCTGATTTTGCGTTTAATGGGGATGTTGATAGTTGGAAAACCAATAGAGCGACCGTTTTTTAGCCCGTGAATAATTTTGCCAGTGATAGAGAACTCACGCCCCAGCATTTTTGATGCTGATTGTATGTTAGCATTTGCTAGAAGTTTGCGAATTTCTGAACTACTAATGCGGTGATTATTACACAGAATACTGGGTGTTTGTTCCACCGTAAAATCCTGGTCTTTTGATAAGTTTTGTAACAATTCAAAGCCACCCTTCCGCTTTTTGCCAAAACGAAAATCATCACCAATCAGACAATATTTCATATTTAGCTTGTTGAGTAATATTTCTTGTGCAAAAATTTGCGCTTCTAATTGAGAAAAGGCCTGATTAAAGCGAATAATTAGGTGTGTGTCTAAGCCTAGTTTGTCCAATAGATGGTGTTTTTCTTTAAAACTGCTGAGCGATGCTTGCTCATGAGAAAAAAAACGCTGCGGCGTGGGGGAAAATGAAATCAGCACAGAGGGCAAGCCCAGTTCTTTGGATTTTTTCACCAGTTGCGAGATGATTTTTTGGTGTCCTATATGTACGCCATCAAAGTTACCTATGGTAACAATACTGCCCGCATAAGTTGTTAAATTCTGTAGACCGCGAATAAGTTTCATGGGGCTATTTTAGTCTAATTGGGCAATGATTTTCTTAACAGGTGCCGGCAAACCAACTTTTAATTCAGCAATAGAGCGAAAACCCTCAGTGTTCTTTGAGCAAGTTACCATAATAGGGCTAATCATTAAGTGATAGTGGGTAAAACTATGCTTAATAGTAGGTAGCTTCTGTTCTATTTTTGCATTTTTATCAAATTTTTTAATGGCTTGGTCAATGGCTTTCTTATCATTTTCACACTCCATAAGACTCCAAAGTCCACCCCAAATGCCTTTTTGCGGTCGTTTTTCTAAATAAACCTCCCCTGCTGTGTTTTGATAAATAAGCATTGCAACTGAGCGCGTTGGTTTGTTTTTTCTTGGTTTTGGGTTGGGGTAGTTGCCTTGTGTGTTGTGTTGTTTTGCTTGACAATGTTGAGCAAGGGGGCAACGATCACACTCTGGGTTGCTGCGTGTACACAGGGTTGCACCTAAGTCCATAATGGCTTGTGTGTAGTTGGCGTTGCGTTTATTGGGCGTGTGATACTTAGCCAAACGCCATAATTCTTTAAGGGTTTCACTTTGTCCGTAATGCCCCTTAACTTGATGGTACCTTGAAAGTACGCGTTTAACATTGCCGTCAAGTATGGCGTGGTTCTGATTAAAACTAATGGATAGAATAGCGCCCGCTGTAGATTCACCTATACCTGGCAAATCAATCACTTGTTCAAACTTTTTTGGGAGTGCGCCTTGATGCTGCTCAACAATAATTTGCGCGCATTTGTGCAAGTTTCTTGCTCGTGCGTAGTAACCCAGCCCAGCCCATTGTGCCAATACTGCATCTTCGCTGGCATTGGCAAGCGCCTTTATTGTTGGGAAATGTTGAATAAAGTTGTTAAAGTAGCCGATAACCGTGGTTACTTGCGTTTGTTGTAGCATAATTTCACTCAACCAAACATGGTAGGGGTTGATTGTCTTCCCCTTAGCGAACTGCTGTAAATTGCTCGTGCTGTATGATAGGTCGCTATGTGTTGCCTGCCCTCCTAGAGGGCTACTGTTTGTCGCTTGCCAAGGTAGGTGATGACGACCAAATTGCTCAAACCACTTTAGCAATGGCTTTGAAATTGGATGCACTATTTTAAGTTAAGCGGGTCATCTGGATTAATGCCCTCCATAAATGGCTTGTCAATGTCCTGATGCGTTACTTGGTAGACGCAACCAATCCAGTTATTGATAATGACATTAGTGGCGTTGCCCCAAGTGTTGTTTAAGGTTTTGCTGATAAGTTGTTCAGGAAAATCTGCTAGCGTAAATTCGCCAGATAATAGCTTGGTTTTATACTCATTGAGAATGGCTTTGCTTTGTTCGGTTAAATAGTGCTTAGGAAAAGGCGGATAGTCGTTGCGTGTTTTTGCTAAATAGGCAATAATATCGCGCTTGTATTCTTTTAATAGACTAATAGTATCGTATTCTGGATGCCCCTGAAAAAATACAATTCTTAATAAATCTTCACTCACACATAAGTGTGCGCCGATTTTTCCTTCAACCAAAACTTTAATCTTAGCATCGTCAAGTTGTGATTTCGTGATTTCGTTAAAACGAGAGTGAGGCACATCAAAACGCGTATTCACACCACTCATTAAAGGATGTTGTCGGTCTAACACTTGGTGTGGAAATACGCCCCAGCATTTTTTACCAATGGCTTGACGCTTTTGTCCATAGCGAAATTCCAGTACAGCGTGTGTTGCCAAGCACGAGCATAGCGTTGAAGTAACATGACTGTACGACCAATCAATCACCTTTTTAAGTTGCTCATAAAAAGGTGCTTTTTTTAAATCGGCATCTTCAATATGTGCGCCTGTAATGATTAATGCATCTAATCCTTGCGTTTTAATATCATCAAAATTTTGGTAATATTGGTCAATATGTGTCTGCGTTTTTTCACCTCGTTTAATAGAAGGCAGTGTAAACGGATGCAGATAAAATTGCGCAATTTGGTTAGAATGTCCAATCAAGCGGAAAAATTGCCGCTCAGTTGCTTCAAGTGCTGGGTCTGGCATCATGTTTAATAAACCAATGTGTAATTCACGAATGACTTGATGATTAGCACGGTCTTTGCTTAACACCGTCTCGCCTTCGTTACGCAGGCGTTCAAAAGAAGGTAAGTTGGTATGGGCGATTAAAGGCATTAGCGTATTGCCCCTGTGATTAGCTCCATTACCTCGCTGCTATTTTGACATTGGTGTAAGTCTATGCTATCAATCGTGCAGCCATATTGGCTGGCAATCGCTTCATATTTTGGTTTGCGGTGCCGAAGTAAGCGTGGAAAAATCCAACGCACAAACGCATCGGGGTCAATTTGTGCGACATAGGAAAATTGATTTTCTTGTAGGTAAATCTCTAGTTGTTGTTGTAAGAAATTTTGTTGATAGTAAAGTGGTTTGGGGTGCGTTCGTGCACGCTCAATCAAGGCAGACTCGTTATCTTCGTGGGCGCGAATATAAACAATCAGCGTATTATCTGCCAATGATTGATAGACCTTATTATCATCCAATTCACATAAACTACCTCCTGCATCATTAATAAAATGCCTATAGCCCTGCGCTTGAGATTTTGTGATAAACTCTCCAACATCCAACATAGCCCGGGCTTCAGCTTCTCTGTGTAGCGCTTGTCGGCGGTTGAATTCACCAATTGGCAACCCACCCAATTCGGGGTTGCCGACTTTACCTAAAAAGCTTGACACCGAAGACAGGTTGTCAAAAGTAATATGATTTTGAACCGTGATAGAGTCATTGTCTAACAAATCTGCTAAGCATCCATCTTGTTTAATTTGTTGTTTGATGTTAGCAAGAATAGCATTATTTAAATACTCAGCACCAATGCGATAATCGCCAGAATAGTGATACCACTTATCATCAAGACCAAGTAACTTTGAAAGGTGTGTTTTGCCAACGCCTGACATACCGAGCAGTGTTAGGTGTTTGTGTTTTGACTTAGAAAACTCTTTAGCAGCAAGTTTCATAATAGTGCAAAGACATTATAACAAACCATCTTGTTTGAACATTTCACGAATGCCGCGAACAGCCTGGCGGGTGCGATGTTCATTTTCAATCAAACCAAAGCGTACATAGTTATTGCCATATTCACCAAAACCAATACCAGGAGAGACGCCAACTTTTGCCACTGCAATGAGTTTTTTGGTAAACTCTAATGAGCCCATTGCTTGATAAAATTCAGGAATTTTTGCCCAAACAAACATTGTGGCCTTGGGTGGTGTTACTGCCCAGCCAATAGAATTTAAGCCTTCGCACAAAACATCACGCCTATCTTGATACATTTGTGCAATTTCTGTAACACAGGTTTGGTCGCCTTCTAACGCTTCAATTGCTGCTACTTGAATAGGGGTAAACATACCATAATCTAAGTAAGATTTGATTTTAGCCAGTGCGCCTACTAAGATTGGATTGCCCACCATAAAGCCAACACGCCAACCTGGCATATTGTAGCTTTTTGATAGTGAGAAAAACTCAACCGCAATATCTTTAGCCCCCTTTACTTGCAAAATGCTTGGCGCCACATAACCATCAAAAACAATATCTGCATAGGCTAAATCTTGCACCACCCAAATCTTGTGCTCTTTGGCAACTTTGATAACGCGTTCAAAAAACTCTAATTCAACGCACTCAGTAGTTGGATTAGATGGGTAGTTAAGCACCAACATCTTTGGCTTTGGAAAAGTATTTTTAATTGAGCGCTCTAACGCTGCAAAAAAATCATCTTCAGGCCCACAAGGCACATGTTGAATATCAGCACCTGCAATCACAAACCCATAGGGATGAATAGGGTAAGCAGGGTTGGGCACTAAAACCGTATCGCCACTACCAACAACCGCTTGTGCTAAATTTGCCAAACCCTCCTTTGAACCAATGGTAACAATCGCCTCGGTTTGCGCATCAATATCAACATCAAAACGATTTTTGTACCAGTTTGAAATTGCGCGTCTCAAGCGTGGAATGCCGCGAGAAGTAGAATAACGATGTGTATCGCCACGGCGTGCTGTTTCCACTAACTTTTCTACAATATGTTCAGGCGTTGGTTGGTCGGGGTTACCCATGCCAAAGTCGATAATGTCCTCACCACGAGATCTGGCTTCAACTTTTAGCTTATTGGTAATTGCAAAAATATATTCTGGCAATCTTTTTATTCGTGGGAAATCGTTATCCATGGATTTTTAGAGTCGTTCTTTATTTAATATCTAATAATTCAACATCAAAAATGATGGTTGCACTGGGTGGAATTGGGCCTGCGCCAAACTCACCGTAAGCCAATTTTGATGGAATAGTAAGTTTGCGCTTGCCACCCATCAGCATACCTTCAATGCCCGTGTCCCAGCCGGAGATGACCTGTCCTGCCCCGAGTTTAAAGTCAAAAGGTTCATTCCTGTCAACACTTGAGTCAAATTTTTTGCCATTGGTTAGCCAGCCAGTATAGTGCATAGACACAAAGTCTCCAGCCTTGCAAGCTGTACCTTTGCCAATTTCAATGTCTTCTATTTGTAATTCTGCCATTTTTTAATAAGTTAAAGTTATATTATATGAGCCAAATTTTCTAACATTAAGGACGCCACAATCTAGTAGTAAATATTGCCCCTTGATGCCTTGCAAAATACCAGTAATCTCAGGCATTTTGTCAAAATTTAACGATACTATTTTGCTTGGATATTCTACCACAGGGTAGTGAATTTTTACGACTTCATTGTTTAACTCTATTGCGTCTAAATCCGCCATCATATCGGATACCTCTGGCAACAGTTGGTTTTTTGTTGCTACAAGGTCAACTTTATTCACCTCGTTTTTAAGCATTTTGCGCCAGTTGGTTTTATCGTTGACGAATGTTTTTAAAGCCACTTCAATTTGCCCAGATTTGAGTCGTGTATCCACCTCAAGTATTGGCAGAGCAGCGACAGCACCCTGGTCAATCCAACGACTGGGGGTATTGCGCTTGCGAGTAATGCCGACCTTGATGCCTGATGAGTTTGCCAAATAAATAATATGTGGTGCAAAGCAATTGTCCAACCCCCACAGTGGCTCACGGCAAGTGCCAAGGTGATGATGGCAAGTTTCGGGTTTCATAATGCACAAATCACACCGCGCCAAATCTCGACAACACGGAAAACAATAGCCTTGAGAATAACTTTTTCGAATTATTGCGTTACAGTTTGAGCAAGTGATTTCGCCATTGAATATGAGGGAAATTTCTTGCCCTATTAATTCATTCATTGAGATCAAATCATTGCCAATCGGCAGTTGGTAGATTGCATTATCACGCTCAAGCGAGGTTTGCATTTTTTGGATGTTGCCAGTTTTAGTCATTGTGTTAATAACCGCTGCACTTGCTTGTATTTGTCGGCAGTTTCCTGCACGATATTATCAGGTAGGGTTGGTGCGGGTGCGGTTTTGTCCCAATCCAATGTTTCTAAATAATCGCGTACAATTTGTTTGTCAAAACTTTTTGGGCTAATGCCTATCTGATAATTGGCCTTTGACCAGAAACGTGAAGAATCCGGTGTTAGCACTTCGTCCATTAATGTCAGTTTGCCTGCTTCGTCTAAGCCAAATTCAAACTTGGTGTCAGCAATGATAATACCGCGCTCTAGCGCATAATCCGCCGCAAACTGATACAGAGCCAAACTGGCATCTTTGATTTGTTGTGCTAAATCTTTACCTACAAGTTGCACGGTTTGTTTGAAGTCAATATTTTTATCGTGTTCACCAGCCGTTGCTTTACTAGAGGGCGTATAAAGTGTTTGTGGTAATTTTTCTGCCAGTTGCAGGTTTTTTGGTAGTTTAATGCCGCAAACTGAGCCTGTTTGTTGGTAGTCTTTCCATCCAGAGCCTATAATATAGCCTCGAACAATTGCCTCAACAGGAAGGGGCTTGAGTTTTTTGACGATGATTGCACGACCATCTACTTGCTCAATTTCTTCTGGTGTTAAAACGTTATCAAGCGATTCATGGGTTAATTGATTAGAGATGATGTGACAGGTTCTTTCAAACCAGAAATTAGCCACTTCGTTCAGTACACGCCCTTTGCCAGAAATTGGCTGATTGAACACCACATCAAAGGCACTAAGTCGGTCAGTGGTTACAATTAGCAGTCGATGTTCGTCAATATCATAAATGTCTCGCACTTTGCCTTTTTGGATTAATGGCAGGCCGATTGAAGTTTCAAAAAGTGTTTGCACGCTTGTATTAAATAGTGATTTAAGCGCTATTTTAACTTGTTAAAAATGTCTATGGTAAAATTCACCTTAGCACTATGATAAAAAAACTTCTAATCACCGTCCTATTTATTACGCAATTTGCAACAGCATCGCCGTTGAGTGATAGCGCACTTAGAATGATCAAAATAGGCAATGAGGTTGGTTCGCCTGCCGTGGTAAAGAATGGGCAAGATTTACTGATAAAAGGGATGTTTGAATTAAACGACTTTGATGCAGCATACGAAGCATCAAAGCAAACGCGTTCAGGTAATCAAATAATGGGCTATCCACCACAAGTGCAAATTGCCAATAAAATATTAAGCAAACTGCTCAATCAAGGCTACGAACCAGCAATTTATGACAGTGCGTTATATCTGCTTGATGGCGATAGTGGCTTTGTTAAAGATGCGTTAATGGCGCTCAATTTATTAGAAAAGTCAACGCAGATATATTCCAATCCACAGTCTGCTTTCGTCGCCGCAGTTATCAGAAATGAATCCTTAGCGCCTATTATTAAAGACAAACAACGCATTGACGAGTTGATTACTTTTGCAATTTTAAACAATGTTAAAGGCGCAGCTGAGTATCAAGCGCAATATATAGATAATAAAGCACAAAAGCTAAAAGTGAAAAATTGGCGCGCTTGGATAGACAGACAATAGTTTTACAAACTACGCAGAATAGATCTTGCTCTTTTTTGGAAACGCTTTAAATCAGATTTTGCGATGCGTTTTTGTTTAGGTAGTCGCCATGTGAGTGGGTTTTTGCGCTTACCTTTGTAGTGTAATTCGTAGTGTAAATGTGGCCCCGTTGAGCGACCTGTTGAGCCTACATAGCCAATCACTTGCCCTCTTTTAACCCTAGATGATGCTCTGAGCCCACGAGAAAATCTAGACAAGTGTGCATAAACGGTTAAATAATTACTGCCGTGTGTAATATGCACAGATTTGCCAAGTGCCCCCATTCTTTTGCGATGCTTAATGATGCCATCGGCTGCAGCGTAAACAGGTGTGCCGTATTTTGCAGCGTAATCAACAGCTCTGTGTGGTCGCCAAGTTTTTAGAGTTGGGTGAAAGCGCTTTAGTTGAAACTTTGAGCTAATGTATTTGTACTTCAAAGGTGCTCTTAAAAAGCTAGGGTAGAGTGTTTTGCCATTAATGCCGTAATAACCAAGGCGTCCATATTTGTCAGTGTGTGAGAAAACAGCAACACGCTTTTTCTTGCCAATATAAATTAATGCGCTTGGTGCGGTGCGCCTTTTGCCAATAATAATAAAACGGTCGCCTCTTTTTAAATCTCGATTAAAATCAATGCTCCACGAGAAGATACGCACAATATTATTAATGGTTTTTTGGTTAATACCCATTTTCTGTGCATCGTAGGCAAGTGAACGAGTGATATAAATAGTAGAGCGTTCAAGCGCATTGGCGCTGCTTATAAAAAATAATGTAAGTAATAAAAGTAGTGTAGATTTACGCATATTTTTTGATGATTGCGCGCGCTGTTTCGCGCGCTGTTGTGTCGTTAGCAATAATGGCCTCTAATGAAGAAATATCCGTGTGTTGGACAGTATCTAGGGTGTGTTGAATAACTTTTGTAATGTCTAAAAATGAAATTTTATTGTTTAAGAAATGCTCAACTGCAACTTCATTAGCGGCATTGAGTGTGCCCATTGCATTACCACCTTGTTTGAGCGCATCAAATGCTTGTCTTAAACAAGCAAACTTGTCTAAATCAGGTGCGTAAAACTCTAGTGGGGGGTTGTTGGTTAAGTCTAGCGGTTCAACACCAGAGGCAATTCTATTGGGATAGCTCAGCGCATAAGAGATGACGCTGCGCATATCGGGGTTGCCAAGTTGGGATAGCGTTGAGCCATCTGCATAATAAACCGAAGAATGGATGATGGATTGTGGGTGTACGACTACATCGATTTTTTCAGCGGGTAAGCCAAATAAATAATGCGCTTCAATCACCTCCAAACCTTTATTCATCATGGTGGCAGAATCTATTGATATTTTTTGACCCATTGACCAGTTTGGGTGAGCGCAGGCCTCATCAGGAGTAATGGCACATAATTTTTTTTGTGGTGTGTGCAAGAATGGACCACCACTGGCAGTGAGTTGGATTTTACTTAGTCCAGATTTGCCACTTTGTAGGCATTGAAAAATTGCTGAATGTTCAGAGTCCACAGGAATAAGTTCAGCATTATTGTCACGCACTGTTTGCATAAATAAATCACCTGCCAGCACTAAAGATTCTTTATTAGCGAGCATAATGCGTTTGCCTGCTTTGGCGCCGGCAAGACTTGATGCCATACCTGCGCTACCCACAATTGCAGCCATGACATAATCAGTTTTATCGTGTGCGGCAATGGTGTTGAGCGCCTCTGCACCATGTAAAACTTCTGTGTTGTTGCTCACCACTTTTGAAAGCGCTTCAGCAGCGGACTCATCCGTCATCACGACAAACTTAGGCTGGAATTTTTCACACAGTGTTTGCATTTTTTGCCAGTTAGCGTGAGCACTTAAGGCAAAAATATTAAATTTATCAGGATGTAGTGCTACCACTGATAGCGTACTATCGCCAATTGAGCCTGTTGCGCCTAGAACCGTGATATTTTTCATAACAAAAATATTAAGCCTATTACAAAGATTGGTGTGGCAGCTAAAAGCCCGTCAATGCGGTCTAATACTCCGCCATGTCCAGGCAAAATATTGCCAGAGTCTTTGACGCCTGCTTCACGCTTGTAGATGCTCTCATACAAGTCGCCCACTACAGAAAAGACACCAGTGATCAGCGCAAGCAGTAAGAATTTCCAATTTGTTTCATTGTAAAAATACATCCATGCACCAGTAATTAAAAGTACGCCTATTAAGCCACCAACAACGCCTTCAACGGTTTTCCCTCCACTTAACCTAGGCGCAAGTTTGTGTTTGCCAAAGGCTTTGCCTGAGAAATAAGCAAAACTATCTGCGCCCCAAACAATTAAAAACAATAACAATATCAAGTAAGGCTTAAAAACAAACAAACAAAACAAAGGGGTGAACAAAAATATGGCCTTAATAGGCGTAAAAATATCCAGAGGCTTTGATCTTGGATAGTTTACAACCATCCAAAAGTTATTAGCCCACCAAAGCAACACGACCGCTAGTGCATAAGCATATGCTATTTTTGTGAATGTAAGATAATAAAAAATTGCTGGTGCAATTATCGTAATATAACTACCGAGTGCCAACATAATGATGCTAATAATTTTATTTGTGGTTGAAATTTGGATAAGTTTAAGGAATTCATACATACTTATCACAACCGTCATAATTATGAATAGTTCAAAACTAATTGGCAATTCAAATAACAAGAACAATATTAGCGGTATTGAAACTAAAGTGGTTAGTATTCTTTTAGACAGTTCACTCATCTCGCCCTCCGTAGCGTCTATCACGCTGATTAAAGCTTTCAATTGCCTTGTCTAATTCCCCCGTATTAAAATCAGGCCAAAGTGTGCCGGTAAAATATAATTCGCTATAAGCAATATCCCAAAGTAAAAAATTACTGATGCGTTGCTCGCCACTGCTACGAATGAGTAAATCTACGGCATTATTCTCTAATGATAAATATTGTGCAAAGTTTTGTTCATTTAACGCATCAGCATCCACCCCACTGGCAATTGCTTGCTTGCAAGCGTTGACAATATCCCACCTGCCACCATAGTTAGCAGCAATCACTAAGGTTAGCCCTGTATTGTCTGCTAATAAGGCTTGCGCTTCTACTGCAGTTTTTTGTACAGCATCAGGAAATAGCGATAGTTTGCCAATAATTTTGAGTCGGACATTGTATTTTTTGAGCTTTTTAACCTCTTGTTTGAGCACGCTTAAAAATAATTTAAACAATAAAGTTACTTCTTTTTCGCAACGGTTTTTATTTTCACTGCTAAAGGCAAACAAGGTGAGTGTTTGCACGCCGAGTACACCACAATGTTTAACAATGTTTCGCACTGCATCCACCCCTTTTTTATGCCCTGCAATACGGGGCAATTTGCGTTTTTTTGCCCAGCGACCGTTGCCGTCCATAATAATTGCAATATGTTTAGGGATATTCATAAATGCAGATTTTACCGTAATTCGGTATAATTCAAACTTATGAGTTTAGCGAAAAGAATTATTCCTTGTCTTGATGTGCGTGATGGTCGCGTGGTCAAGGGTGTACAGTTTGTAGATATTAAAGATGCAGGTGATCCCGTTGAGGTAGCTAAGCGCTATGATTTAGAGGGCGCTGATGAGATTACTTTTTTGGACATTACTGCTACGAGCGAGGATAGAGGTACCACGGTACATATGGTTGAGGCGATTGCTAATCAGGTGTTTATTCCTTTGACTGTGGGCGGAGGTATCCGCAAAGCGCGCGATGTGCGCGATATGTTAAATGCAGGTGCAGATAAGGTGGCAGTAAATTCTGCTGCTATTTTTAACCCCCGTTTAATCAACCAACTCAGTGAAGAGTTTGGCTCTCAGTGTATTGTGATTGCGATTGATGCTAAAAAAGTAGCTGCAGGCAAGTGGGAGATTTTCACTCATGGTGGGCGTAAATCAACAGGTATTGATGCACTTGAATGGGCGGTAAAAATGACACAAGGTGAGAACGGTGCTGGTGAGGTGCTATTGACATCAATGGATTGCGACGGTGTTAAGGCAGGGTTTGATTTAGCGCTTACCAGGGCAGTAGCAAATGCAGTTGATGTGCCAGTGATTGCCTCTGGCGGTGTGGGTAATTTAGAACACTTGTCTGAAGGCGTTTTACAAGGCGGTGCAGACGGGGTATTGGCCGCTAGTATTTTTCATTTTGGTGAATATACTATCGAGCAGGCTAAGCAAGCCATGCAAGAAAATGGCATAGAAGTTAGGTTGTAAAGCTACCTAATAATATCAAAACTTGAGTCAATGCTTAACTCAAAAGTTTTTGGTGTGATAGTGGGGTTAATAGCCAATTGGTCAAAGGTAATGGTGATAATTTGCCCAAGTTCATTATCTAGTGAAATAGCACGCAACAAACCATCTGTAAAGCCAAACTCTATTGGCTGACTGTATGTGTTTGCTGCTAAGTACCAATCAATGCCGCCTTCACTATGAGAAAATTTTGGCGTATTTTTGAGGGAGTCAGGTCTATTAATCAGCCAATAGAGCGGCGTTTTAGAAAGGTCTTTTTTTTCTTGTAAAACAGCCTGCTCAAGCTCGGTATCAATTTGCCATAATTCGTGATTGTTCAGTAGCAATATTTGGTCGTTGGGTTTTTTCGTGTGCCAGAATAATTTTTTTGGACGCTGAAATGCAAAACTACCTGTCGTGCTACTTATCAATGTAAAGCCTTCGTCATAAACTGTTTGTGAGAAGTTGGCTTTCAGCGACTCTACCGAATTGAAAAACTCAAAGAACTGGTTGGTTTTGCTATTGCCACTGATGGCAACATTTGCCCATAAGGCGGTGATTAGAATGAATACTTTAATTTTCATCAATTGGTCCCGGTGCTAATACTTGTCGATTGCCTGCACTATTCATGCCACTAACAACACCTGCTGCTTCCATGTCTTCAATAATACGCGCCGCACGATTGTAGCCAATACGCAAGCGTCGTTGTAGGCTTGAAATAGAGGCTCTGCGTGTTGAGGTAACAATCTGTACTGATTTATCATACAATTCATCCGTCTCACCTACATGCTCCCCAGTGCCTTCATGCGAATCAGTGGATTCGCTATGAGAGTTTACAACACTATTAAGATAATTGGTTTGTGAGTGTTCACGCAAGAAACCAACCACATTTGCAATCTCATCATCGCTAACAAAAGCACCATGCACACGAGATAGATGTGAGATGCCTGGTGTCATATAAAGCATATCACCCATGCCTAACAATTGCTCTGCACCGCCTTGGTCAAGAATGGTGCGAGAGTCAACTTTTGAAGTAACTTTAAAAGCAATGCGAGAAGGTACATTGGATTTAATAAGTCCGGTAATCACATCAACACTTGGGCGCTGAGTGGCAATAATTAAATGAATGCCTGCAGCACGCGCCTTTTGTGCAAGACGGATAATAAGTGCTTCTACACGCTTAGCCTTAGTACGATCTTCTTGTTGCAGTGCACCTAACATATCGGCGTATTCATCAATCACCAACATAATCAGTGGTAACGACTCTAATTCAGGTGCGCTCTCGCCTTCTTCAGCGGTTTCTTCTTTAAAAGACGGGTCAAGTAAGGGCGAGTTTTTCTTTTTGGCTTTTTCAAGTTTTTCGTTAAAGCCCTCAATATTACGCACCCCAAATGTAGCCAATAGTGAATAACGACGCTCCATTTCATTCACACACCACCACAGTGCAGAAGCCGCTTGATTCATATCAGTGATAACGGGGGTTAGCAAGTGAGGCACATCGTTGTAACAAGACAGCTCAACAATTTTAGGGTCAATCATAATGATACGCACTTGCTCTGGTGTGGCTTTATACAGCACACTTAAAATCATTGCGTTCAAGCCAACAGATTTCCCCATTCCTGTTGATCCTGCTACTAACAAGTGTGGCATTTTTGCCAAATTTGCAACCACGGGCTGACCGTTAATATCTTTACCAAGCCCCACGGTAAGCATAGAAGGTGAGTTATTAAATTCATTAGAAGATAAAACCTCTTTAAGTCCAATCATTTCTCGCTGGGTATTTGGAATTTCTAAACCAATAACAGGTTTACCTGGAATAACATCAACAATACGAACGCTTTCAACCAACAAGGCGCGAGCAAGGTCTTTGTTCAGGTTCATAATTTGTGATACTTTTACGCCTGGTGCTAGTGACAACTCAAACTGTGTGATTACTGGACCGGGTGTGACCGCGGTGATACTGACATCAAAGCCGAAATCTTTGAGTTTGATTTCCACTTGCTGTGACATTTCTTCAATTTCTTTTTCAGAGTAACCCCTGGTGTTCTTTTTAATATCATCAAGTAGTGACAAATCAGGCAGACCCGTTAATGTTTTATTATTAGGCAGGCTGGCGTTGCTTGTAGTAGCTGTGGTTTTTCTCTTTACTGGTTTTGTTTTAGTAGGCCTTAGCTTGCCAAATAGGCCTATTTTTTTGGTTGCTAGCTTTGATGTAGGCGTGATGGTCGCTTTAGCTTTAGAGCTTTTCATTTTGAATTTTGCAAACAAAGTGGCAATGAAGGCAAAGACATTTTTCCATAGTGGTGGGCTAGCAATACCAGTGCTAATCATAATAACGCCAAGATAAACAACAATGGATATTGAGCCAAATAATACGCCAAAGTAGTTGTGTAATATATTGCCAATATCACCACCTGCAGGGCCCTTGTTTGTGGAAAGTTGTGCAAGTAATGCAAGTAATGCTGAAAACGAGATAATCAGTACAATCGTTGCAATAAATCGAACTCTAGCCACATTGGGGTTGGCAGGCTTTTGCTCAGCATTTTTGTGGATTTTATAACCCAGCCAAATTAATGAGATTGGAATCAGGTAGGCGCTATAACCTAAAAATGATAAGCCAATATCACTTAAGTAGGCGCCAACAATCCCTGCTGAATTTGTTATTGGCTCTTCAAGTGCGCTAGACAGTGGTGTTTCTATTGGTGAATGAGATATAAGCGCAACAAGGAATACTAAGCCGAAGGTGGTAAGTGCGATAAAAAATATCTCGCTTTTTATGCGTGAGCGAGGCTGGGAAATATTGCGAGAGGTGAGTTTGTTATTTTTTTTCAAGGTGATTTGTGTTTGCTTTATAATAGCTATTTTAATTTGTATAAGTATAAAGGATTGGTATTTAAATGAGCAAGAATAAACACTGTAAAGTTTTAATTGTTGGTTCTGGCCCTGCGGGTTATTCTGCGGCTATTTATGCGGCCAGAGCAAACCTTAACCCAGTTATTGTTAGCGGTATGGAGCAAGGGGGTCAGTTAATGAGCACCACCGATGTGGATAATTGGCCGGGTGACAATGAAGGTGTGCAAGGCCCTGATTTAATGACGCGTATGCAGCAACACGCCGAGCGTTTTAACACTGAAATTATTAATGACACTATTACTGAAGTTGATTTTTCATCTAAGCCTTTTAAATTAAACAGTGCTGATACAACTTACACTGCTGATGCTGTGATTATTGCCACAGGCGCAAGTGCGCGTTACTTAGGTCTAGAATCAGAAGAAGCCTTCAAAGGTAGAGGTGTAAGCGCTTGTGCAACTTGCGATGGTTTCTTTTATCGTGGGCAGAAGGTTGCTGTGATTGGTGGAGGTAATACCGCAGTAGAGGAGGCATTATTCTTATCAAACATAGCAGACCATGTTACTATTGTGCATCGTAGAGATAAATTCTCTAGTGAAAAGATTTTGTCTGAGCAACTTATTAAGAAGTCAAAAACGGGCAATATTACCATTGAATACAATAACAACCTTGATGAGGTATTGGGCGATGATGCAGGCGTGACAGGGTTGAGGCTGAAGAACAATGATGGCAGCACTAAAGATATTGATGTGCATGGTGTGTTTATTGCTATTGGGCATACACCAAATACGGGTATTTTTGAAGGCAGTGTAGAAATGAATCATGGCTATATTCAGATACAAAGTGGCACACAAGGCAATGCTACTCAGACCAGTGTTGAAGGGGTATTTGCAGCGGGAGATGTAGCAGACCATATTTATCGTCAAGCCATTACTTCAGCAGGTTCAGGCTGTATGGCAGCACTTGATGCTGAAAGATTTTTAGGTGAGTAGTTTTAATTATAGGTATAATGCCATCTTTGTCGTAAGGCCACATAGCTCAGTTGGTAGAGCAAGGGACTGAAAATCCCTGTGTCCCTAGTTCAATTCTAGGTGTGGCCACCATATTTTTTAAAAAAGCCCGTATCTTTACGGGCTTTTTTTATTTGTGCTCTACAAAACTATATTAGAATTTATATATATACTAGACTTGTAATATTATATTTTCGTGATATAATATTCACATGTCACCATTTTTCCCCCAATGAAATTTTATCCTCTCCTCAAGTAGATAAATAAATGGTGACATACTAATTCCTCTAAAACCCTTGCTCTGGCAAGGGTTTTTTTTGGATTATCAGTAATTAAGCTTAATGTAGCGTGTCTGGAGAGATATAATCTTGCTTGGAAGGTTGCAGGGTTTCTTGAATGAGCAAGGTACCCATACGCACAAACTCAATAATTTCACTGAGGTCTTGTGCGTTTTGCTCATCATCTAAAACATTACCATCAAGTTTAGATATTTCACTGAAGTCTTTAATCATTTCCAAGACATCTTCATCAGTGGTGGATACTTTTTGTAAGCCTAAGCCAACTAAAAATCCCTGACACCACTGAATAAGCGTATCAGCTTGCTCTCTGAGTTTAGAGTTTTCATCGGCAATCAGCAGTTGAAAGTTGAGTGTGGTGTCGCTAAGTTGCGATAGCGTGGTGTTGTAGATTTTTGCTAATTGTTCGTGAGCATCCTTTTCATTCACATTGTTTAAATCGATACTCACCAAGATTTCATTTAGCCAATCGTCTAACTTAAGCTCAGGCTTAACACAGGAAAAACCACATAAGATTCCGTGTGCATTGGCAATAGTATCATCAGTATTTAAGTTGTACAGAGTGCTCTTGACTTCGTCGTAGTCAATGAGGTTATTGTCTGTCATAAAGTCTTCCATTAAGAGTTTCCAGCCAAGATTTCCATCACTGCCATACGCACCGCAATACCATTGCTTACTTGTTGAAGAATCACAGATTGCTTGCCATTGGCAACAGAGGAATCAATTTCAACGCCACGATTAATCGGACCAGGATGCATCACAATGGCATCCGATTTTGCCAATGCTAGGCGTTCAGGTGTTAAGCCGTAATTGTCAAAGTATTCTTGTTCGTTAGGAATATCGGCTTCTAACATGCGTTCTTTTTGTAGGCGCAACACCATCACCACATCACAGTTTTTGATGCCTTCTTCAATATTATCAAAACATTTAACTGTCGCACATTGCTTAGAGTCGTATTGCAAACCTGCTGGCGCAATGAGACGAATATCACTTGCCCCTAAGGTTTTGAGTGCTTGAATATCAGAGTGTGCCACGCGTGAGTGAGTGATATCGCCCACAATGGCTATGGATAGATCCTCGAAACTTTGTTTGTGTTGGCGAATGGTCAACATATCTAATAATGCTTGTGTTGGGTGAGCGTTAATACCATCGCCCGCATTTAAAATAGAAACACCATCAATGTTTTCAGCTACATGATGTGGCAAGCCACTTTGTTTGTGGCGAATAACAAACATATCGATTTGCATCGCTTTGAGCGTGTGCATGGTATCTAATAGGGATTCGTTTTTCTTGGTGGCTGAGTTGGCTAAATCAACATTGATAATATTGGCACTGGTGCGTTTTCCAGCAATTTCAAAAGTATTTCGTGTTCGGGTAGAGGGCTCAAAAAACAAGTTAGCAATGCTCATATCGTCGAGCGCTTTGGATTTTTTTAAATTACCTTGAACATCAAGCAAACCATCAGCAACATCTAAAATGTGGGTTAAATGATTCTTAGAAAGCCCTTCAAGACCTAATAGATGGATTAACTTTCCAGATGAGTCTAGTTGAATATCATTACTAATCAAATCTTTATTCATCAGTGTTTAGTTGTCCTCTAGCCAAGTTTGCAAAATTAACGCAGCTGAGCGTTTATCTACATCACCGCGTTTTGCATTCGGATGATAATGGTTATATTTTAGTTGTTTTTTGGCATCAGATGATGATAAATACTCATCAATAAACACAGTTTCTAACTTGTATCTGCTGGTCAATTTGCGTCCAAATGACTTAGCAATAAAGGTCATTTCTTGCTCTTTGCCATCTTTATTAAGGGGCAAACCAACCACAAATAAATCCACATTATGTGCATTGATAATTGCATCAAATCTTGCAAAATTGATAGCGCCATTTTTGTTATTTTCAACCACACCAATGCCGTTTGCTGTGTGTGTTAGGCTATTAGCAATCGCAACTCCCGTGCGTTTTGTCCCCACATCAAAGCCTAAGTAGGTTTCAATGCTCATTTCGTTTCTTTAACGCTTGTAATAACTGGTAGCCAACATAACCATCAATGGCTAAATTGTTTGCACGCTGATACTCACGAGTAGCGTTGCGAGTTTTTGGACCTGAAAACCCATCAGGTTTACCAGCGTCAAAACCTAATTCATTGAGCATGGTTTGAATAGCAAATACATCGTCACGACTCAGCGATGGCTCATCAGCAGATTCAGCGATAAGCACAGATTGTCCATTAAGGCGATCAGATAGATGACCAACAGATAAGGCATAGAGAATTGAACGGTTCCATCTGAGAATGGCATGGAAGTTTCTATAAATCAAAAAAGCAGGGCCTTTATGTCCCATTGGTAAAATCAATGATGCTTTAAGTGGTGAGGGCAATGAGCGAGTATTTTTTTTGCCATTTGCGGGTTTAACCCCTAAAGACGCCCATTCTCTAATGGTTTTTTTGATTTTTAAGTTTGACAATGAAAAATCAAAATCTTCAGGCACTGTTACCTCACGACCCCAGCGTTCGCCTCTATGCCAACCAATGCGCTTTAGAAAATTAGCACTTGAATGAAAAATATCTTCCTTGCTATCCCAGAGGTCTAATTTGCCATTTTTGTCTGCATCCACGCCGTAGGCTTCAACATTGCTTGGCATAAATTGTGTATTACCCATGGCACCTGCCCAAGAGCCTTGTGCGTTGTGGGGTAGTTTTTCTTGGTCAATCAGTTTGAGCAAAATTAATAACTCCTTGGTAAAAAAGGCGCGTCTACGCAAATCAAAACTCAATGTTGCCAATGAACGCACAAGTGCCATTTTCCCTACATGTTTGCCGTAGTTGGTTTCCAACCCCCAAAAGGCCACTAAGATTGAAGGCTGCACGCCATATTTTTTATAAATGCGCTCTAACAGAGGGCGAGTTTCTTCAAGCTTAATCTTGCCCTTTTCTAGGCGATTATTGCTCACTCTTGAATTGATATAACGCCAAAAGTTTAAGGTGAATTCTGCTTGATTGCGGTCGTATTGAATGACTTTTGGGTTGAGCGTTAATCCGTTAAAAGCACGCTCTAGTGTTGTTTCTGAGATACCTTGTTTGATTGCTTTGATGCGGATCTGTGCCAAGAATGCTTCAAAATTTTGCGTGGTATCAGCGCTAAGGGTATCATCTGTCTTAGCAAGGCTTAAATTGCTTAAACCTGCTGAAATCGTGAAAATAAAGAGAAATATGAATCGAAGCATAGCAAAATTATACCTTATCAGCATTGTTCTGGTGCTTGGTGCTTGTGGCGTGAGTGAAAAAATCAACACCTTTACTGGCTCAATTATGGGCACCACTTATACGGTGAAAACGATTGGTGACAAGGGCATATCTCAGCAAAAAATTGACGACAGGCTTGCGCAAATCAATCAAATCTTTTCAACTTGGGATGCTAAATCTGAATTATCTGTGGTTAATCAACAGCCAGTCAATAAGTGGACTAAAGTTTCTGGTGAGTTGTTTTATGTTTTAAAAGCAGCCAAAGAAATCTATCAACAAACCGATGGCTATTTTGATCCCGGCATTGGACATTTAGTTGATGTGTGGGGTTTTGGCGCTAATAAAACCGCGCAAAGACCAACCCAATCTCAAGTGCAACAAGCATTTGAAAACAGCTCAATTGCGTATTTAATGCTTAAAGATGACACTCACAAAATGGTTAAAAAAACCAGAGATATCTATATTGACCTATCAGCCATTGCCAAAGGGTATGGCGTAGATGAAATCACCAAACTGCTCAATACAAAAAACTATTTGGTAGAAATTGGTGGCGAAGTACGAAGCGCTGGTAGCAATGAGGGGAAAGCGTGGACAGTGGGCGTGGAACACCCAAACAAGGCAGCGCCAATTGCCATGACTCTAAAAAACCAAGCAATTGCCACTTCTGGTAATTATCGTCATTATTTTATTTGGCAAGGCAAGCGTTATATGCATATTCTTAATCCACACACCGGACTACCTGCTAATAGTGATTTGGCATCAGTGAGCATCATTCATCCACAAACAATGGTAGCAGATGCTTACGCCACGGCCATGATGGCAATGGGCAGTCAAAGAGCCACAGCTTTAGCAAAACAGCGGGGTCTATCAGTAATTTTGATTTTAAATCAACAGGCACATTTTAAAGTGACAAAAATTAACTTATGAAACCTTTATTGAAACCTTTGGCTGAGAGTTTAAGGCCACAAATCTTAGATGAGTTCTTTGGGCAGTCGCATTTGTTGCGTGATAGGCATCCATTAAAGCAGGCGATTGACAATAAACAGTTGCATTCAATGATTTTGTGGGGGCCATCAGGCACAGGGAAGACCACTTTAGCACGCATTATTTGCAAACAAGTTGAGGGGCATTTCGCCCAGCTTAGTGCGGTATTGGATGGTGTTAAAGAGTTGAGAATTGTAGTAGAAAACGCTAAAAAATTTCAAAATATTAAACAGCAAACTGTTTTATTTGTTGATGAAATTCACCGTTTTAATAAGGCACAACAAGACGCATTCTTACCACATATCGAATCAGGGCTAATTACACTGATTGGCGCGACAACAGAAAATCCGTCGTTTGAACTGAATTCTGCTTTGCTTTCTCGCCTGAGTGTTTATGTGCTTGAGTCATTAAAGGCAGATGAGTTGGCGCAAATTTTGCAACGAGCCTTGACGCACGAAAATCTAACAACCATGGAAAAACCCGCACAAGACAGTGTTATCAATGCGAGTGGTGGTGATGCCAGACGACTGATTAATATTGTTGAGCAAATTGCATTGGCTAAGTTGGACAAATTGGATGTGGATTCAGTGGGGCAGTTGTTGCAAGAAAAAATTAGTGTTTTTGATAAGGGTGGGGATATTTTTTATCAACAACTTTCCGCCTTTCACAAATCAGTGCGTGGCTCATCACCTGATGGGGCTTTGTATTGGATGGCAAGAATGCTGGTGGCAGGTTGCGATGCAAAAACTATTGCTAGGCGACTGTTAGCCATCGCCTCAGAGGATATTGGTAATGCCGACCCTAGGGCGTTAGAAATCACGCTAAATGCTTGGCAGGTGTTTGAGCGAGTAGGTGAGAAAGAAGGCAATCGAGCAATTGCACAAGCGGCGGTGTATTGTGCCGTTGCACCTAAGTCAAATGCAGTTTATAAGGCCTTTAATCAAGCAATGAGCGAAGCAAAAGCAACGGGAGATCTACCTGTGCCGAAGCATTTGTGCAATGCCCCCACTGGGTTGATGAACGACTTGGGTTATGGTGAAGGTTATCGTTATGCACATAATGAACAAGACGCTGTGGCAAAAGGACAAACTTATTTTCCTGAAGCGTTGGGCGAGCAAAATTATTACGCACCAACGCAGCGTGGTTTAGAGATTAAAATTAGTGAAAAATTAAAACAATTAAGGGGTTCATAATGACTTTTTTCCCAACAGTTTTGGCAATTGGATTAGGTGCGACTATTGGCGCAAGTATGCGTTATTATTTAACACAGTTTATGAATGCAACTTTTGGCAATACCCTTCCCTATGGAACGCTCAGTGCCAATGTTATTGGTTCATTTATAGCAGGCATTTTGGCAGTCGTCATATTGGAAAAAGCGGCACTTAATGAGACATACCGATTAATGTTGTTGATCGGTTTAACGGGTTCATTAACCACGATGTCAACTTTGTCTTGGGAGTCAGTAGAGATGATTAGTCTTGGGCATTATGGACAAGCCAGTATCAATATTTTATTTAATATATTATTATCGTTATTGGCAGCAGGTCTGGGTGTTATATTGGCTCGGTATCTGTTTAGCAGTTAAAATTAAAACAATAGTTTACAGCGAGCTATATACTATGAGACCTTTGCATAAATAAAGATACAACGATTGCAAGTTATTAATCTTGATATCAAAACACAAGCAAAGTCATTGGTTTTGCTATTACGGGTAGTTTGAATGATTTTGAGGTTATTTCTGAGGTTTAATCTTTTGCTCAATTGCATCAAATAACACACCGGCAATATTTAAATTAAATTGTGTATCTAGTTCACGAATGCAGGTTGGGCTAGTAACATTAATCTCGGTGATGGTGTTGCCGATTACATCTAATCCGACAAACATTAAGCCTTTAGCTTTTAAAGTAGGTGCTATTTGTTCGCACAGCCAATAGTCACGCTTACTTAAAGGTTGTCCAATGCCCGTTGCACCTGCGGCTAAATTGCCTTTAAATCTACCTTTTTCAGGGATGCGTGCTAAGGCATAATCAATCGGCTTGCCATCAATTAATAAAATGCGTTTGTCACCTTTAACAATTTCAGGCAAAAATTCTTGCACCATAATTGGACGCTTATTATTGTTTGTCAAGCGTTCTAATGTGGTGTTTATCTCACTATCACCTGTACCTGTTTCAAATTTGAAAATATCATGCCCGCCCATGCCATCTAGTGGCTTGACTACTACAGTTCGTTGGGCTTCAATAAAAGTTTTAATTTGTGCTTGATTGCTACTTACTAAGGTCTTTGGTATGCAGTGTGGAAAATTCAGCGCAAATAATTTTTCATTAGCATCACGCAAGGATTGTGGTTTGTTGACAATCAACACCCCTTGTTTTTCTGCCTGTTCTAAAAAATAAGTGGCATAGATATAATTCATATCAAACGGTGGGTCTTTGCGCATCAAAATAACATCAAATGCACTTAATGCCATTATTTGACTGGGTTTTTTTTCAAACCAGTGTTGAAGATTATCAGCCACAGTGGTTTGTGAAGCGTGTGCATAAACACCGTCTTTATTTGCGAATAGGTCGGTTGTATCCAAAGTATAAATTTCCCACTTTCGATGCGTAGCCTCTAGCATCATGGCTAGTGAAGAGTCTTTTTTTGGATTGATATTGGCAATATTATCCATCAGTACAGCAATTTTCATAGTAGGCATTATAAAGGTCTTTTGCTAGTGCGTATTAACTTGGCATTCAAATACCGTGCATTTTTGTTAGGTTTTAAAAAATTTACAAGGGAATAGCAAATAGCAGTATAATCCATGATTAATCTTAAAACAACAAGCAGTTTGACTATGGTAAATGCAAAAACAAAACCTCAGTTAACCCCAACATTCAATGGGCTTAACAAATTCAAGTACTTTCTTGCTCTTGGCTTTTTAGTCACATTGTCTTTTAATACTTTTTCTGCTGATAACTCTCAGCAACCTAACAAAAAAGAGTTAAACAAAGAAGAATTTAACAAAGAAGCCTATCTAGACCTTAGTAAGCCTTACACACACAAGCAGAGCAATACCACCAAGAAAGACAACCAAGCCACGACTTTTCTCAAAGAAGTCGCAGGTACGGTACGCTCTGCCATAGGCTCTACCAACTCAAACAATGCCAATAAGCTAGGTAGCAAAATCACCACAGATGTAGAAAACCATCTCAAAAACAAAGCTATCAATACTACCGAAGGTTTGATTAGTGACAAAGCTAACCAGTTTGTCAATAAATTTGGTCCTGGTCGTAGTGAGATTAGTATTCATAAAATTGAATCTAAAAATCCAACTTATAGCATTAAAACCATTCAGCCTTTATCTAAGTTAGATAGCGACAGTAAGGAGTTAACTTTTTTTCAAGGTCAGTTAGCCTCAGGTGAGAATCACGGTGAGCGCCGTAGCACTATTAATTTAGGTATCGGTCATCGTGTTTTGATTGAAGATGGTACTGCAATAGCCGGTATTAATTTATTTAGTGATTATGAAACTAAATCTAGACATAAGCGACTAAGTCTTGGTTTGGAATATCAGCGTTCTAACTTTAGTGCTCATGTTAATAGTTATTATCCAACTTCACATAGAAAAGATATTGGTGATTCTACCGAAGAGGCATTAGCAGGATATGACCTTAAGTTAACAGGTCAAATGCCGTATTTGCCATGGGCAAAAATCAAAGGCACTCGTTATCATTGGGATGGAAAACAGGGTTCAGATATCAAGGGCACTATTTTTGGTGTGGAGGTTGAGCTTACGCCATCAATTAATGTTGAGCTTGGTACTGAGAAATCCAACACTGCAGACAGGGCTAGTTATATGCGCCTAACAACACAGTTGCCACTTAAAGATAATGGGTCATTTACCAACTTTAGTATTGATAGCAAACCTTTTAGAAATACAGGTATTGTTAATTTAATCGACCTTAATCCAGTTGAGCGGTCTAATAAGATTCGTGTTGAAAAAGTTTCTGCAGGCGCCAAAATTATTTTAGGGGCATACAATGCAACCACAGTGGGTGCAAGTTGTACGCTTTATAATGCTTCAGGTGTTGCTGTAGCAGGTGGTTCTGGCATAACTACGACCAATGGTAGAGTTAATTTACCAGATGTTAAACTGTCGACAAATTCTCTATATCATTCAGTCTGTACAGGCGGTAGTTATGTTGATGAGGCAACTGGTCTAACAGCTAATGCGCCAACGCTTCATTCAGCTGTGGTGTATTCTGGAGGCGATTTAGTGTTGGTTGCCTCACCACTCTCTGAGATTGCTTATCGAATGGCCGATACTGCTGCTGGTAATTTATCTGTAATTAAGGAGAAAATTGCTGCAGAAAATGATAATGTTGCAGTAGCATTTGGTCTTGGTAATACTGATGTTATTGCTACAATTCCAACCGACCTTAATATAGCGGTTGCACAGAATGACAATTCAGGTCGATTTGGACTTATTTTGGCTGCTATTTCACAAATGGGTGAGAACTCGGCTGATGCATCGCCAAATACTACCATTACAGTGCTTGTTAATGATCTGGAAGGCATGAATGGTAGCCGCCAAAATACTATTGAAGGGCTTAATATAGGCACACAAACTGTCAATGTAATGACAGCTATTAATAATCTTAAAACCAGTGGCGGTAATAATAATTTCACGAACGGTGCAGCTAGTGGCAATACAGGTGCAGCAGGTTCAGCAACGGGAGAAGGCTCAATAATGGGCAACTTGGCGATTCTCAAAATCAGTCTTTATGATGGCACCAGCGGTGCACCAACCGCGCAAGACTACATCTATGCAGGCGTCACTGGTGTTAGTAGTTTAGCAGAAGTTAATGCACGAGTAGCATTAGCAACACCAGCCAAGTCAGACACTACATCTGAGATTCAAATTTTAGTCAATAACGCACCAGGCGTGGCTACAACAGCGCGCTCAACTCTAACTGCCAACCTAACTAGTGTAGCTGCAGATGGCAAAAGCACCTCAACGATCACCATGCAAGCTAAGGATGTTAACGGCAACAACCTAACGACTGGCGGTTTAACGGTAACGATGTCTGAGAGCGGTTCTGCAACACTATCAGCAGTGAGCGATAATGCTGATGGTACTTACACAGCTACTATTACTAACAGCACTGCTGAGAAGGTAACGGTAACTGCAGCCTTTGGTGGTTCTAATGTAGGTGATACGGTTGATGTAAACTTTATTAAATCTGAAATCTTCGACTCACAAGCAGGCATAGCTACAACAACGCACTCAATCCTAACTGCCAACCCAAGCAGTGTAGTTGCAGATGGTACAAGCATTTCAACGATCACCATGCAAGCTAAGGATGCTAACGGCAATAACCTAACGACTGGCGGTCTAACAGTAACGATGTCTGAGAACGGTTCTGCAACACTATCAGCAGTGAGCGATAACGCTAATGGCACTTACACAGCCACTATTACTAACAGCACTGCTGAGAAGGTAACGGTAACTGCAACTTTTGGTGGTTCTAATGTAGGTGATACGGCTGATGTAAACTTTATTGCATCTGAAGTCTCCGACTCACCAGTAGGCGTAGCTACAAAAGCACACTCAACTCTAACTGCCAACCCAAGCGGTGTAGCTGCAGATGGTACAAGTACTTCAACAATCACTATGCAAGCTAAGGACGCTAACGGCAATAACCTAACGACTGGCGGTCTAACAGTAACGATGTCTGAGAACGGTTCTGCAACACTATCAGCAGTGAGCGATAACGCTAATGGCACTTACACAGCTACTATTACTAACAGCACTGTTGAGACGGTAACGGTAACTGCAGCCTTTGGTGGTTCTAATGTAGGTGATACGGTTAATGTAAACTTTATTAAATCTGAAATCTTCGACTCACAAGCAGGCATAGCTACAACAACGCACTCAATCCTAACTGCCAACCCAACCAGTATTACTGTAGATAATGTAATCCTTATAGGCGGTGTAACCACTTTAAATTCAGATGATAGCTATGTGTATGTGGGTACAGATGGCACAAGTGCTTCAACGATCACTATGCAAGCGAGGGATGCTAACGGCAATAACCTAACGACTGGTGGTCTAACAGTAACGATGTCTGCGACCGGTTCTGCAACACTATCAGCAGTGAGCGATAACGCTAATGGCACTTACACAGCTACTATTACTAACAGCACTGTTGAGACGGTAACGGTAAGTGCAGCCTTTGGTGGTTCTAATGTAGATGATACGGTTGATGTAAGCTTTGCTGCACATAATTCGACACCTGGTGGGGTGCTTACAATTTATACGACTGCTGATACAACGCACTCAACCCTAACTGCCAACCCAAGCGGTGTAGCTGCAGATGGTACAAGCATTTCAACGATCACCATGCAAGCTAAGGATGCTAACGGCAATAACCTAACGACTGGCGGTCTAACAGTAACGATGTCTGAGAACGGTTCTGCAACACTATCAGCAGTGATCGATAACGCTGATGGCACTTACACAGCTACTATTACTAACAGCACTGTTGAGACGGTAACGGTAACTGCAGCCTTTGGTGGTTCTAATGTAGGTGATACGGTTAATGTAAACTTTATTAAATCTGAAATCTTCGACTCACAAGCAGGCATAGCTACAACAACGCACTCAATCCTAACTGCCAACCCAACCAGTATTACTGTAGATAATGTAATCCTTATAGGCGGTGTAACCACTTTAAATTCAGATGATAGCTATGTGTATGTGGGTACAGATGGCACAAGTGCTTCAACGATCACTATGCAAGCGAGGGATGCTAACGGCAATAACCTAACGACTGGTGGTCTAACAGTAACGATGTCTGCGACCGGTTCTGCAACACTATCAGCAGTGAGCGATAACGCTGATGGCACTTACACAGCTACTATTACTAACAGCACTGTTGAGACGGTAACGGTAAGTGCAGCCTTTGGTGGTTCTAATGTAGATGATACGGTTGATGTAAGCTTTGCTGCACATAATTCGACACCTGGTGGGGGGCTTACAATTTATACGACTGCTGATACAACGCACTCAACCCTAACTGCCAACCCAAGCGGTGTAGCTGCAGATGGTACAAGCATTTCAACGATCACCATGCAAGCTAAGGATGCTAACGGCAATAACCTAACGACTGG
>NZ_UEXF01000056.1:0-922 GCF_900127505.1 thiotrophic endosymbiont of Bathymodiolus puteoserpentis (Logatchev)
TGTGAGTGAGAAAGAAGCATTTAGGGCAACAGATTTAATGAATAATAGACCTAGGAAATGCTTGGGGTATAAGACCCCATTTGAGGTCTTTGCCAAGATGACTGGAAAAGACTATTTTTTAAATGGAAGTGTTGCACTTATGGGTTGAATTCGCCAAATTAATTTACAGAAAAGAGATTGCAATACTTCGAAAGGAATTACGAGAAAAATATCTAACAATATAATAGAAAGTGCCAATAAAGTTAATCATCCTATCTACCCCTGAGCCTATACATTTGAAACCATTTCGATTTACTCAATGAACTTACTAGAACTCTATCAGCAAACCTATACCTATGACACGGGTAACAATCTAACCCAACTCTTACACCAAGCAAACAGCAGCACATGGCAACAAACCCTCGCCATCCACCCAAACAACAACCGTGGCACTGAAACCCAACAATCCACCACCGACTTTGATGCCAATGGCAACTTACTAACCCTTGACAACATTGGTGCTCTAGATTGGCACTACAACAACACCCTTAACCAACTTACTAAAGCAGACAAAAACAACAACACACAATACTATGTCTATGATTGCCAAAACAGGCGAGTCCGCACTGTGATTGAATCTAACAATCAAGCGCAAAGCCAAAGAGACTACCTACCTGTACTAGATATCTCAACCAACGAAGCAAAGAAACAAATCAACACCCTGCACATCGGCACCCATATCCTGCGCGAAAGTAGCAAAGACAACACCCAAAACTCTAGTCCAAATTTTACTCAAACCCGCTACCAACTCACCAGCCACCTGCAATCCAACACCCTAGAACTTGACGACAAAGCCCAAGTTATAAGTTATGAGAATTACTACCCTTATGGTGGTACTGCCATTATTGCTGGCAAGGATAAAACCGAAGTCCAACAAAAACGC
>NZ_UEXF01000056.1:2145-5338 GCF_900127505.1 thiotrophic endosymbiont of Bathymodiolus puteoserpentis (Logatchev)
GATAATGTGAGTGAGAAAGAAGCATTTAGGGCAACAGATTTAATGAATAATAGACCTAGGAAATGCTTGGGGTATAAGACCCTATTTGAGGTCTTTGCCAAGATGACTGGCAAGGACTATTTTTTAAATGGAAGTGTTGCACTTATGGGTTGAATTCGCCAAATTAATTTACAGAAAAGAGATTGCAATACTTCGAAAGGAATTACGAGAAAAATATCTAACAATATAATAGAAAGTGCCAATAAAGTTAATCATCCTATCTACCCCTGAGCCTATACATTTGAAACCATTTCGATTTACTCAATGAACTTACTAGAACTCTATCAGCAAACCTATACCTATGACACGGGTAACAATCTAACCCAACTCTTACACCAAGCAAACAGCAGTACATGGCAACAAACCCTCGCCATCCACCCAAACAACAACCGTGGCACTGAAACCCAACAATCCACCACCGACTTTGATGCCAATGGCAACTTACTAACCCTTGACAACATTGGTGCTCTAGATTGGCACTACAACAACACCCTTAACCAACTTACTAAAGCAGACAAAAACAACACCACACAATACTATGTCTATGATTGCCAAAACAGGCGAGTCCGCACTGTGATTGAATCTAACAATCAAGCGCAAAGCCAAAGAGACTACCTACCTGTACTAGATATCTCAACCAACGAAGCAAAGAAACAAATCAACACCCTGCACATCGGCACCCATATCCTGCGCGAAAGTAGCAAAGACAACACCCAAAACTCTAGTCCAAATTTTACTCAAACCCGCTATCAACTCACCAGCCACCTGCAATCCAACACCCTAGAACTTGACGACAAAGCCCAAGTTATAAGTTATGAGAATTACTACCCTTATGGTGGTACTGCCATTATTGCTGGCAAGGATAAAACCGAAGTCCAACAAAAACGCTATCGTTACACAGATAAAGAAAGAGATGATAATAGTAGTTTATCCTATTATGGCACCAGATATCTAGCACCATGGCTTGCCAGATGGATAAGCCCTGATTCGACAGGGGCGGTTGATGGCTTGAATTTATATGTTTATGTGGGCAATAATCCACTTAAATATATTGATCCAACGGGAAATGATAAAATTGGTTCTATAAGTTGGAATGAGTTTATTGCACATAATAATAATATAAAAGGCAAGAGAAGATTGAATCTTTGGGTTGGAGAGAATCATGCTAAAACAAGTGGCGCTGTTTTAATGTTAGATTTAGTTCGTTATACCAATATTCAGGATATTATGATAGAGAATACTGCTGCTAAGCTAGGTCAAAGGCCTAGTAAAGATATTAATATTGTTAATCATATGCATCGCTCTTACTCTGCACCCCATGAAACACAAGAAATTTTCAGGCGTATACAACTATTGACAATAAGTCATAATACTTATTATGTTGGAACACATGACTGGAAAAACACTCTTTTAGATGTAAACACATATGGACCAAAAAATAATTATATTGCTTTTGTTGGAAGTAATCATATAGCACAAGATATAAAAACAAGTGGGCTTAATCATGATCTGCAGGCAAACCCTGCATACAGGCATACAAATAAAAAGGATAATATAGCATTGCTACCACTAGAGCAAGTTGAAGCCTATCGAGTCAAAAAAAGAGTTATGAAAGGTCAAGAATATGGCATATGGGTAAAAGACCGATACGGCATAAAGGGGAGTGCATTTTTGGTTTTGGGCAGTGAAGACACAATGAAGAGAGAATTTGGTGACGCAGCACAACCAGTGCCCGAAGATCTTTCTAAATTACAGGATTATAGATCTGAACCTAGAAGGCTAAATATTATTCAAGCATTCCTATCCATATTCAACCAAAAATAATGAATAATATTGAGTCCTATTACCAAGCCTACATCTACGACACAGGCAACAATCTAACCCACCTCTCACACCAAGCAAACAGTAGCACATGGCAACAAACCCTCACCATCCACCCAAACAACAACCGTGGCACCGAAACCCAGCAATCCACCACCGACTTTGATGCCAATGGCAATTTACTAACCCTTGACAACATTGGTACTCTAGATTGGCACTACAACAACACCCTTAACCAACTTACTAAAGCAGACACAAGTAACACTACAGAGTACTATATCTATGATTACCAAGGCAGGCGAGTTCGTACTATGGTCGAATCTAACAATCAAGTACAAAACCAAAGAGACTACCTACCTTTACTAGACATCTCAACCAAAAGCAGCAAAGACAACACACAAAACTCTAGCCAAACTCACTACCAACTCACCGGCCACCTACAATCCAACACCCTAGAGTTGAACGACAAAGCCCAAACCCTCAGCTACGAACACTACTACCCCTATGGTGGCACTGCCCTCATCGCTGGCAAAGACAAAACCCAAGTCCAATAAAAACGCTACCGCTACACAGGTAAAGAAAGAGACGACAGTAGTGGTTTGTCCTACTACGGTGCTAGGTACCTAGATCCTTGGCTAACGAGGTGGATAAGCCCTGATTCAGCAGGGGCGGTTGATGGCTTGAATTTATATGTTTATGTGGGCAATAGTCCGCTTAAATACAGGGATCCGACAGGACATTTTCCGATTATATCTTGGGATAGGTTTGTGGGCAGTGTTAATGCTTATAAGGCAAATCAAAAAGATTTGAATATTTGGGTTGGAGAAGACCACACTGAACCACAAGGAAATTATTTAACAATCAACTTAAACGCTGCAATTAAATTTCAAAATTTTATAAAAGAAGGGACAAATGTCGGTATAGATGCAAGACCTTATAAACATCCAGAGGCTATCCATGCTAAATAGTCAACCCTTAAAAACCACACAACAAATTGATTTATAACAATAAAACCAACAATAACCCTAGACAAATCAACCAACTTTTGCTAAAATACCTCTTATTTCTTGGTCGTTTTGCTTAAAAAAATGTTAACTAAATCCAGCCCAATATCCACCCAATCAAATCTTTTTCATTCAGAGCTCTTTTCTCAATTAGATGTCAAAGACCCTTTAATACAACTAGCCAACACTATTAATTGGACAGTCTTTGATGATGCCTTTGAGCAACATTACTCTCAAAACAATGGCAGACCCTCAAAACCCATCAGGCTGATGGTAGGTTTGCTTTTGCTTAAACAACTAGAAAACCTCTCTGATGAGCGTGTTGTTTT
>NZ_UEXF01000056.1:6610-10137 GCF_900127505.1 thiotrophic endosymbiont of Bathymodiolus puteoserpentis (Logatchev)
AAGATTACCACAGGTATTAGCAACCAGATCAAAAACCAAGCCGTTAATAAAACCGAAGGTTTAATTAATAGCAAAGCCAATAAATTGTTAAACAAATTTGGCGCTGGCCGTAGTGAGGTGAGTATTGGTGGGATTAGCTCCAAAAAACTGAGTTATAACATTGACACTATTCAGCCACTCAGTGAGTTTAACTCAAAGATTAAAGCATTAACCTTTATTCAAGGTTCTTTGTTCAACGCTGAGAATGAAGGCAGTCGTCGTAATACCCTTAACCTCGGATTAGGACATCGTATGTTGGTAGAAGACGATCGTGCGATTGTCGGTATTAATATCTTTACTGATTATGAAGCCAACTCTAAGCACAAGCGTGCTTCCCTAGGCTTAGAATACCAAAGAAGTAACTTTAGCCTTACTGCTAATAAATACCACCCACTCTCAAATAAAGTCGTGATTGGGGATTACACTGAAGAAGCCCTAAGCGGTCATGACATTAAAGTAACTGGACAAATACCTTATATTCCTTGGGCAAAAATCAAAGGCACACATTACTACTGGGATCAAAGCACAGGAGGTAGCATCAATGGTAGTATCCTTGGTGTAGAAATCCAACTCTCACCCTCAAGTAGCATTGAGTTCGGTCAAGAAGATTCCAACACCATGGAGCATTCTGGCTACGCCAGGCTAAATTTAAGTTTCCCGTTCAATACGAACGAAAAGATGACAAACTTTGCGTTTGATAAAAAGGCGTTTAGAAATTCAACAAAAATGGACTTAACGCTACTAGAGATGGTTGAGCGCTCACAACAAATTAAAATAGAAAAACTACTTAACAAGCATGCTACTCAATCAGCAACATCGGCAACGGTAGCTGAGGCTGGCACAGCCACTTATACCATAGTGCTTAGCAGAAAGCCTACAAGTGATGTTGCCATTAGCTTGACCAGTAGTGATACCACAGCTGCCACAGTAACCCCTTTACTCACCTTTACCCGTGACAACTGGAGCAGTCCACAAATGGTTACGGTTACTGGTGTGAATGACGGTGATACGGATAACGAAACTGTTGTCATTAGCCATGCTATTTCTGGTGGTGGTTACGATGCTGTCAGTATGACTGACTTTACTGTCACAATGGTTGATGATGATGGTGTCACCCAATTAACAACATCAGCTACTGCTGCTATCACCCAATTAGCAATATCAGCTACTGTTGCTGGTGTTACTCAATCAGCAACAGCAATGATAATGAGTGAGGGTAGAACAGGTGCTTATACTATAGTGTTAAACAGCGAACCTGAAGGTGATGTTACTATTACATTGACCAGTAGTGATACTACTGCAGCCACAGTAACCAATTCACTCACCTTTACCACTAGCAACTGGAGCAGCCCACAAACGGTTACGGTTACTGCTGTGAATGACCCTGATATGGACAACGAAACTGTTACTATTAGACACGCTATTTCGGGCGATGGTTACGGCTCTGTCAATATGTCTGATATTGAAGTCCGCATAATTGACAGGACACCTAATCCAACATTAAAAAGCATTATTCAATCAACAACAGTAGTAAATATAGATGAGAATGCTACAGATACCTATACCGTAGTGCTTGATGCCGATCCGACAGGCGATGTTGTTATTGCAATGACTAGCTCTGATACTAATATAGCCACAGTAACCAATTCACTCACCTTTACCACTAGCAACTGGGCAGCCCACAAACGGTTACGGTTACTAGCGTGTTGGATATTAATGTTGATAAAGCTGTCTATGTTTCACACACCGTTACTGGTGGTGGTTATAACGCTGTTACCATGAGCGATATTTTGGTGCATGTATCTGATGTTCCTGGTGAGTTTGTTAATAAAACCTGTAAGTTTTGGCTTATTATATGTGTAACTTGGCAATGGGAGGTAATAAAACCACAAAGTATTATTCAATCAGCAACATCAGCAACGATAGCTGAGGCTGCCACAAGCACTTATACCGTAGTGCTTAGTAAAAAGCCTACAAGTGATGTTACCATTAGATTGACCAGTAGTGATACCACAGCTGCCACAGTAACCCCTTTACTCACCTTTACTCGTAGCAACTGGAGCAGCCCACAAATGGTTACGATTACTGGCGTGAATGACAATGATGCGGTTAGGGAAATTGTTACCATTAGCCATGCTATTTCTGGTGGTGGTTACGATACTCTCAGTACGGCTAACTTTATTGCCACAATGATCGATGATGATACTGCTGGTATCACTCAATCAGTAACATCAGCAACGATAGCCGAGTCTGCTACAGCCACTTATACCGTAGTGCTTGACAGTGAGCCTACAAGTGATGTTACCATTAGATTGACCAGTAGTGATACCACAGCTGCCACAGTAACCCCTTTACTCACCTTTACTCGTAGCAACTGGAGCAGCCCACAAATGGTTACGATTACTGGTGTGAATGACGGTGATACGGCTAACGAAACTGTTGTCATTAGCCATGCTATTTCTGGTGGTGGTTACGACGCTCTCAGTATGACTAACTTCACTGCCACGATGATTGATGATGATATTATTTTTAAGGGGTTGTCTTACACATTGATTACCTCACCTGATACAGGCAGAATTTGGCTTGATAGAAACCTAGGTGCAACCCGAGTGGCAACCTCAAGCACAGACAGTACTGCTTATGGACATTTATACCAATGGGGTAGAAATGATGACGGGCATGAATCTAGGACTTCAAACACAACGACAACACGGGCAACTACCATCACCCCAGCACATAATAATTTTATTGTCAATAATATAACATATAATTGGACAAGTGCAGACAGCAATGGTGCACTTAGAGCAGCAGCTTGGGCTGATGGTGGTAGTAACAATATTTGCCCTGTAGGCTTTGGCGTGCCAACTGAGGCAGAGTTAACCGCTGATACCATCAGTGCAACTACTACTACTATTACCAACAAAGATACCGCTTTCTCCAGCTTCCTGAAAATCCCAGTTGCTGGCTACCGAAATGCGAATAGCGTATTTACCTTTGTTAACGCTCATATATTCCTCTGGACTCGGTCTACTAGTGGATCTATCGGTCGTTATTTGACCATCAATAGTGGTGCGGGTTTCCACAACTCTTATCGTGCTTATGCCTTGAGTGTTCGTTGCATTAAGAGTTAATTTGATTAACTGTTTAAACACAGAGCGTTGTCACTGAATGACGCCAAGCTTGTTATCGGCAATGACATAGTCGCCATAGATAGTCAACCCTTAAAAACCACACAACAAATTGATTTATAACAATAAAACAAACAATAACCCTAGACAAATCAACCAACTTTTGTTAAAATACCTCTTATTTCTTGGTCGTTTTGCTTAAAAAAATGTTAACTAAATCTAGCCCAATATCCACCCAATCAAATCTTTTTCATTCAGAGCTCTTTTCTCAATTAGATGTCAAAGACCCTTTAATACAACTAGCCAACACTATTAATTGGACAGTCTTTGATGATGCCTTTGAGCAACATTACTCTCAAA
>NZ_UEXF01000056.1:14392-18208 GCF_900127505.1 thiotrophic endosymbiont of Bathymodiolus puteoserpentis (Logatchev)
GATTTAGTTAACATTTTTTTAAGCAAAACGACCAAGAAATAAGAGGTATTTTAACAAAAGTTGGTTGATTTGTCTAGGGTTATTGTTGGTTTTATTGTTATAAATCAATGTTTTGTGTGGTTTTTAAGGGCTGACTAATTATAACCACCTACAAAGACGCCTCTAACAACTCATTTTTCTTAACCAAATCATCAAGCCCCTGCAAGGTCTTTAACAACGCTCCCATCTTATCAATCGGCATAGAATTAGGACCATCGCTAAGGGCTTTTTCTGGGTTGGGGTGAGTTTCCATAAAAATACCGCTGATACCGACTGCAATAGCAGCACGGGCTAAAACTGGCACCATTTCCCGCTGTCCGCCTGAGGTTGTGCCTTGTCCACCAGGTTGTTGCACTGAATGGGTAGCATCAAATACCACGGGGCAACCAGTAGCACGCATTTGCGCCAAACCACGCATATCTGATACTAAGGTGTTATAACCAAAGCTGGTGCCTCTGTCGCAAACGGTGATTTGCTGATTGCCGGCTTCTCGGGCTTTAGCAACAACATTGCTCATATCCCACGGTGCTTGAAATTGGCCTTTTTTAATATTGACAGGAATACCCTGCTTGCACACATTTTGAATGAAGTTGGTTTGACGCACTAAAAATGCAGGGGTTTGCATCATATCTACCACGCTGGCAACCTCATCAAGCGGTGTGTCTTCGTGAACATCGGTTAGAACTTTGCAGTCGACTTCATCTTTTACTTTTTGTAAAATGCGTAACCCCTCTTCAATACCTAAGCCTCTAAAGCTACTAGTGCTGGTGCGATTGGCTTTATCATATGAAGATTTGTAAATAAAATTAATACCCAACTCCTCAGTGATTTTTTTTAAATAAGTAGCAGTCTCTAAGGCTAATGCCTCAGATTCAATAACACAAGGGCCTGCAATCAGGAAAAATGGCTGGTCAATACCAACTTCAAAATCTAATAATTTCATGGTTATGATTTATACAAAAACTCAACGCTCATTATATCGTTTAAAATAGTAGACTATGACGAATACACCTGACATTTTAAAAAAAATTATCGCACGCAAAGAAGTTGAAATTGCCGAATGTAAAAACAATATTTCAGAAAAACAAATGCTGGATGCTGCTTATAAAAACCGTGATACACGCGATTTTTACCAAGCATTGAAAGATAAAGCAGACGCCAAACAAAATGGTGTTATTGCAGAAATCAAAAAAGCATCACCTTCTAAAGGTGTATTGCGTGAGAATTTTAACCCTGTTGAAATCGCTAAAAGCTACGAGAAAGCAGGTGCAGCTTGCTTATCAGTTTTAACCGATAAAGACTTTTTCCAAGGTGACAACCAATATTTGAGCGATGTGCGAGAAGCAGTATCAATACCAGTGTTACGCAAAGAATTTATTATAGACCCCTATCAGATTTACGAAGCCAGAACCTTAGGTGCTGATTGTATTTTACTAATTACTGCTTGTCTAAGCGACGAACAAATGGAAGACTTTGCAATGCGTGCCATTGCTATTAATATGGATGTTTTGGTTGAGGTGCACAACATAGAAGAATTAGAGCGTACATTACAATTGCGCCTGCCAATGATTGGCATTAACAATAGAAACTTACGCACCTTTGATGTCTCTTTAGAGACAACCGTTGAACTCATGAAAGAAATCAAAGAAGACACTTTGATTATCACCGAAAGTGGTATTTTAACTGCAGATGATGTCAACTTTATGCGGGAGCACAATATTTACAGTTTCTTGGTTGGCGAAGCATTTATGCGTCAAGATGATCCAGGAAAAGCACTACAAGACATCTTTGGAGTAAATAAATGAAGACAACAGTCAAATGGATTGATAACATGATGATGGTTGGTGAGTCAGCCAGTGGCCACGCTGTGGTGATGGATGGACCTCAAGATTTAGGCGGCAAAAATCTAGGTATTCGCCCAATGGAGATGTTACTCCTTGGTATGGGCGGTTGCACAACCATTGATGTGGTATCAACACTGAAAAAAATGCACCAAGAAGCACATGATTGTCGCGTAGAAATATCTGCCGAGCGTGCTGAAGAACATCCAAAAATATTCACTAAAATTCACCTTCACTTTATTATTAAAGGCTCTGATTTAAACGATAAAAAAGTGGGTAAAGCCATAAGTCTGTCTGCTGATAAATATTGCTCTGCCTCCATCATGCTGGGCAAAGCTGCTAGCATAACCCATGATTTTGAAATCCATGAATAACACTTGGGGGTGGCTGGGCACGATTACGGGTATTACTGGTGGCTCACTAGTCGCACTCAACTTTAGCCACTCAAAATATGGCTATATTTTCTTTATGGTTTCGGCCGTCAGCTGGATTATTCAAGGTGTTAAAAATCATGACAAACCCTTGGTCTTATTAAATACTGTTTTTGTCTGCGTCAACACATTGGGCATCTACCATTGGTTCTTTTAAAAGGAAAATTCCATTTATTCTTCTTATTTTATCTCGCTCATTTAAACTCTAAAAAAAGCAAGATACTATATTTACTAAGGCTTAAAACAGGGGATGGCGCGCTCATTCATTGCTGATAATGTTGCTGTCAATAAGCCAACCGTATCCAGATAGATTGCTCATAATATAGGTAAGCGGTATTATCATTAACGCAACAATAGCAAAGAATTTACCTATCATCGGAAAATTGCGCAACAACCAAAAACTAAAGTTTACTTTGCCAGCCCTTATTCATCATGGGAGAGAGAATTAAGTGAACATACCGATGGCTTGCTTAGGCGCTACCCATCTAAACAAATGACATTTGACAATTTTGAAGCACAACTACTTAGTCAACCCTTAAAAACCACACAACAAATTGATTTATAACAATAAAACCAACAATAACCCTAGACAAATCAACCAACTTTTGCTAAAATACCTCTTATTTCTTGGTCGTTTTGCTTAAAAAAATNTGGCAAAAACTGGGCTTATTTTTTGTAAAATACCTAAGGTTTTTTGTGGTGCTGGATAAAAAGCAGTTTTGTTGATTTAGATGGTTGGCAAAATGGGTGGTTTTGGTTTGTTTGGAGTGGGTTTTTAAGGGGCGACTACTTAACAAGGCTATTGCCTTATTGAGTAGCAGACCAAGCAAAAGCCTGAATGATCAAATACCAAAAATGGTGTAAAGTGTCGTGCTAGCACCCGCTTATAGATCCATAATGCAACGAATGCTATAATAAAGATCCTTTGAACTTTTGTTGAGACCCGTAAAGTTAGAATTAGAACTCCCCTTTTCAATAAACAAATTACGACCCATCTTCGTATCTGACTTATCAGCATTCTTGGTCCACAAGTAGGCGTTAAGACCCATACCGAACCTTCGAGAATCCTCAATCTGGTAGCCAGCAAGTGCGATTTTAAGAAAACTAGAGAAGGCTGTAGCAGCATTAGTAATACTAACATCAGTAGTATCTGCTTTTAACTCTGCCTCAGTTGGCACGCTAAAGTCTACTGGACAGATGTCATTTCTACCCCATTGGTAATAATCCCCATAAGCACCACTGTCAGTACTTGACTCGGCAACTTTTGTTGCGCCAAGATTTCTATCAAGCCAGACTCTGCCTGTGTTAGGTGAGGTGATCAGTCCGTAAGTTAGCCCTTTAAACGATATTTTTTTTCCGCCTTCAATCGTTATTTTATTACTACGCTCCACCCAAGCAAGCGCGCCTAAGTCCATTTTGCGGCTGTCTTTAAAGGCTTTGCTGGCAATGGCAAAGTTGGTGAATTTTTGTTTGTTGCCCAGTGGTAGTTTGACAGTGAGTTTGCC
>NZ_UEXF01000057.1:0-1398 GCF_900127505.1 thiotrophic endosymbiont of Bathymodiolus puteoserpentis (Logatchev)
AGTTGCCATTGCATTTCTAAGGTCTTGACCAATGCCAATATAATCAACTACTAAACCGCCTGGTTTGTCTTTATAGACTCTGTTTACTCTCGCAATGGCTTGCATCAGATTATGACCTTGCATCTTTTTATCTACATACATAGTATGCGTACTTGGAGCATCAAATCCTGTGAGCCACATATCTCGAACAATCACTAATTTCAATTTGTCATTAGAGTCTTTCATTCGAGTGGCTAAATCTTTTCTTTGTTGTTTGCTGGTATGATGTGGTTGAAATAATTCAGGGTCGTCAGACGAACTTGTCATTATTACTTTTATCATTCCCTTATCCAAATCGTCATTGTGCCATTCGGGTTTTAAAGCAACAATTTCATTGTATAAATGCACACAAATATTCCGTGTCATTCCAACAATCATTGCTTTGCCCTCAAACACTTCTTGTCTTGCTTCAAAGTGCATTACAATATCTTTGGCGACATCTTTTAAACGGTCTGGGTGTCCAACAACTGCATCAATCGTTGCGGTTTTCTTTTTGGCTTTTTCTAACTGTTCTTCTGTTGCATCAGCAATATCATTTATTTCATCATCTAAGGCTTTTGCTGTCTTTTTATCCAATTTGATTTTAACCAAACGAGATTCATAACTAATTGGAACTGTTGCCCCATCATCTACCGCTTGTTTGATGTCATAAACATCAATATAATCGCCAAAAACAGCAGGCGTTGATTTGTCTTCTTTTTCTATTGGAGTTCCTGTAAAACCAATGTAGGAAGCATTAGGTAAAGCATCACGCAAATATTTTGCATTTCCATATCTAATTTCTGAACCTTCTTCGGTTTCTACAACTCGACCCGTAAATCCGTATTGACTTCTGTGTGCTTCATCCGCAACAACAACAATGTTAGTTCGGTCGGATAAAGTTTCATAAACATTGCCTTCTTTAGGAGAAAATTTTTGAATGGTGGTAAAAATTACACCACCACCAGAAACTTTCAACAATTCTTTAATATGTTCTCGGTTATTTGCTTGAACAGGTGTTTGGCGTAAAAGCCCAACACAATTTCCAAATGTTCCAAATAATTGGTCGTCTAAATCATTTCTATCGGTAAGCATTACAATGGTTGGGTTTCCCATTTGTGGGTGCGTGATAATTTGACCACTATAAAAAACCATTGATAAAGATTTACCCGAACCTTGTGTATGCCAAATCACACCAATCTTGCGGTCGCCATCTTTTGAATGCGTTGCTCTTAATGTTTGCTCAACTGCTTTTTGTACGGAATAATACTGATGATAAGTGGCAACTTTCTTTATTTTTGTTTGAAAAATTAAGCCTGTTTTTTCGTCTTTCTTTTCTTCTTGCTCAAATACAGTGCAATAACGAATTAACTCTACCAA